>MWDC01000002.1 GCA_002070355.1 Parcubacteria group bacterium ADurb.Bin159
AATGGTAATCTACAAGCAAATAGTTTTTATGATAGAGAAGATACCGGTTATTATCTCGACCCGCATGTTGGTAGCGGGACAGCACTTAGAATAAATAGCGGGTTGGCACAAGTGAATTCTGCCTCAACAAATTACTTCGCTGGCAAAGTGGGTATCGGCACTACTTCCCCGGGTGAAAAACTTGCTGTAAAAGGCAATGTAATGATTGGTGATTCGGACTCATGGGTAAGTAGCACCACCACCGGCGACTTAGCCGTAGAAGGCAACGTGGGTATCGGGGTGACGGGACCAATTTACAAATTAGATGTCGCTGGTGTTTCAAGGATAGGTACGGATGTACTAATTGCTGGACGAACAAACGAGATATGGACTCAACGAAACACGAATGGTGTAGCTACTCTTTACATAAATTATAGAGGTTATGCTGACGGAACTACTCAATTCAGAAATACTTGCATTTACAATGGAAAAGGGGGACTAATTGCTTGTTTTGACGGAACAACGAGCAACGTGGGTATCGGGGTGACGAATCCGGGGTATAAATTAGATGTGAATGGAACCGGGCATATCGCCAGTAGAATAACTTTAGATAGTGCAAATTATAGGGAACATGCATTAATTAGTCGTTCAGGAAATGGGTATTATTTAACTCAATCTGGTACATCAGGATTAATAGAAGCCTACGGAAGTACGGACAATTTTGATATATTCGGTGGTAAATTAAAGATTTACACCAGTGGAAATCTTAATGTTAATTCGGGGCAATTGTATGTTCAACAATCAACCGGCAACGTGGGCATCGGGGTGACGAATCCGGGGGCGAAGTTGGAGGTTGCCGGCCAAATTAAAATCACTGGTGGTACTCCAGGGGCAGGAAAGGTGTTGACTTCTGATGCAGTAGGTTTGGCAACTTGGCAAACACCATCTAGTTTGCCTTCCGGCACCCCAGGTCAAACCTTAAGACATGATGGCACTAACTGGGTAGCTAATAGTATAATCTACAATAATGGCACCAACGTGGGCATTGGCACCACCAGTCTGGGAGAAAAATTAACTATCGCGGGTAATATTTTATTTAATTCTAATTCAGGAGGGACAAGACAGATAATTGTTGGTAGTGAAACAGTAGAGGATAAAAAAGGCACCTCTTTACTTATAAGTGCTGGTGTAGGGGGTCCTCAAAGTGCTAGTTCTATGGAAGGAGGGGCTTTCACCTTAAAAGGAGGGGACGGTAATAGTTTTGGGGGAGGCAATGGCGGGAATGTTTATGTTTATGGGGGGGGCAAAGGAACGGGAGTTGGTGCTTCGGATGGTAATGTCATCCTTGCTCATACTGGTTCAGCAGCGCGTGGCGCTGTCGGTATTGGTACAACGGGACCGAGTAGTCAATTAGAAGTTAACGGAAATGTTGAACTAACAAACTTATATGATAATGACGGTTCTAATTTCTTCGATAATAGTGGATTAGCTTCTCAAACCTTAACAGGCATAAACTCAACAGGTGCTCTTACATTCACAAGTATTGCTATCAGTGCATCACAGACTACGAGCGGAGAATTTAATGAAGCATTAGTAAGAAAAATGGAGTCAAAAGATACTAGGAACAATAATTATGAACCTCAAACTTATACTTCGGCAGTACAAGCAGACTTTAAAGCAAACACTACAGATGGATTATCAGATGGAGGAACTTATCATGGTGTAATATCATATAGGCCATATGGGAATACAACGGATTGGACCGGTGGACCAATGTACCAATTAGGCTTTACTTCAAATTATAATCTTTGGATGAGAACTTCTACTGGTTCAACTACTTGGTCTTCATGGAAGAGAATACTTGACACAGCAAATATTGTTAAGACATCGAGTACATTACAAATAGATGGAACGGGTAACAGTTATATCTCCGGCAACGTGGGTATCGGCACCACTGGACCGGGAGAAAAATTAACTATCGCGGGTAATATTTTATTTAATTCTTCTTCAGGAGGGACAAGACAGATAATTGTTGGTGACGAATTAGCAAGTGATATAAATGGCACCTCTTTAACCATAAGTGCTGGTAAAGGGGGTCCTATTAGTAGCAACCCTAGGGTAGGAGGGACTCTTACTTTAAGAGGAGGGGATGGTAACTCTACGACAGGAGGCGATGGCGGGAATGTTTATGTTTATGGAGGAAGTAAAGGGGCATTTGGTACTTCGAATGGTAATGTTATTCTTGCTCATACTGGTTCGGGGGCGCGTGGCGCTGTGGGTATCGGCACCACTAGCATGGGAAGCGCTAAATTAAAAGTCCAAGGTAAAATTACTGCTGAGGAGTTTGATCCTCAATATAATATTGATGGTCAAACCTATGCCACTTGGGCTCTTTCTACCACCGGATTAAGAGAAGAAACCGTGGGCAAAGTAAAGCTTTCTCGAATTCAAAATTCAAAACAAGAAGATATTTTTCAATACGAGATTGATTTTGATCAAGTGGAAAAAGGAAGCGACTTGTGGCTTTTCAAAGAAATCACTGATTTCGGCAAAAAAGGCGAGAACTTGGTGGTGATGCTTACTGCCGAAGGCCGGGCTCAAGTTTGGTATGAATTTAGAGCCAAAGAAAATAAATTGATTATTTATGGTGACGGCCCAGTTAGTGTTTCTTATCGTTTGATAGCGTTGAGATTTGATCATGCTAATCATGCTAATTTAGCACCGAAAGAAGATCAGGGCGGAGGAATAAAAATCAGATAATTTTTAAGGGTGGAACCCTTAAGAGAAAGAAGTTTTCCACAGATTATTATTGTGTTTTAATTTAATTTTGTTAGAATTAAATATGAAAAAGAAAAGCATTTACGTTTTGCTGGTGATTATTGTTTTGGCTTTAGTGGTTATTTTGCTTTTATCACAAGCAAAAACAAAACAAACAAAAGAGCCGAGTGAAGAGGTAACGCCAGTGGAAGGAACAGAAGAGGTGATTATTCCTCAAGAAATATCCGAGGAAGAGCGAGCTAAAATAGATGCCATAAAACAAGAAGCCATAGACAGAAGAGACACCAATGTTTGTGATGAGATAGAAAATGCAACCGAGAAATTGTCTTGTCAGGAAAATCTTATCACTCTTAAAGCCATAGAAGAGAATAATTTAACCATTTGTTCTCAAATCACCCGAAAGGAATGGGAAATATTTTGCCATGATAGTGTAATTATGTCCCAAGCGGATAAGACGAAAGACGTTGGTCTTTGCGATAAAATGGAAGAAGATGAATACAAGCAACAATGTCGCGAAGCGTTTGCTGGAAACAAATAGTTTTTAAATCTAAAAAGGGAATTATTCCCTTTTCCCCAATATGAAAAAAATATTTTATATTTTGCTCATCGCGGTTTTGGTGATTATTGCCGTTTATTTTTTATTTTTTGGGAAAAAAGAGCAAGAAACTAATCAACCCTTAACTGAAACTTCAGAAGAATCAGAACAGACACAACAAGAAGCGGTTTATGCTTTAAGCGAAGAAGATATTGATAAACTTATAAATCAACCCATCAAACCACCCAAAGAAATGAGTGAAAGGGGAGGCGGGTTCAAAGTGGCTTCGGCTCCAGGATTTTATCCCAAATTTTCTTCGGGTTGGGTTGACCCTAAAAAGCCAAAATTAGGTGAAGAGCAATATCTTTCGCTGGATATGACAGACCCCAGCGGTATTAAAAATATTATGGTGGAAATTAAAGATGAAAACGGAAAAATGGTTATTGATAAATTCAATTTAGAATTAGTTGAAGGTGATAAAAAACAAGGCACTTGGGCGAACAAATGGCAAGTTCACGACGTGGGAAGAGTTTTTAGAGCTGATTTTACTGCGGAAAATGTTAATGGCAAAACCGATATTTTAACTTATTTTATTATTCAAGGATAAATTTTATGAAATTAAAAATTTTTAAAAACAAAAAAGCCCTCAGTGCTATTTTAATAATTTTTGTTGTTTTTACTGTGGGCTTATTATTTTTTATTCTGTTCTCACCCGTTCAAAAAACCGAAGCTGCCCTTCCCGGGGTGTGTGGTGATAATGCAAGAGGTTGTCGTGAGGATCCTTACAATGAATGCGATAACAGTGCTGATGCTTGTGGTGGTAGCTATGCTTGGGGACTTACTTCCGGTGACGCTTTTTCTCCTTATTGCTGGTATAGTAAATGTTGCGGCGATGATTCAGGAGAATTTTATCGAACTAAATCTTGTCAAGAGGGTACGTGTGGTTTTAGTCGAGCTTGTTGCAATGCTTCAACTGATTGCGTGTATAATGGTTCTTGCTATACTTCCGGAGAATATCCGGGCATTGATGCTACTGGTGACGGAGATAAAGATTATTGCGATGCTGGCACCTGGAAAACTTGTCAATGTTTTTCTGTTAGCGAGTGTTGCGATGGATGCCATTATAAACCTTCAGGCACAATTTGCCGGGACACAGGAGGGGAGGTATGTGATACAGCAGAAACTTGTACAGGAATAAGTGATTTATGCCCCGCAGATTTAAACACCAATGGTAATTCTTGCAGGAATAGTGAGGGAGATGGTTATTGTTTTGAGAAGGAGTGCAAAACAGCTAAAGAGATTGATGTAAAAAATGACACTTTTCGTATTAATTGGCCTGTTCAAGCCTTAATACCCAACCAAGCTATAGGAACTTCCAAAGGGTCAGTTGTTATTTCTTCTACTGTTCAATTAGATAATGGCGCTTATTTAATTTTTGGTGAAGGCAAAAATTTAACCTTTAGTGGCAACGGTAAAGTTATTCTTCCTACTAATCAGCAAAGCGGAATGATTAAAGCGGGGAGGACGACAACCATCACGAATCGTGTTGCTAAAATTTGCGTTCAAGATAATGATAATGATGGCTATTGGACAGGATATGGCGAATTAGCCGACAGTGACGGAAACTGTTTAGGGTCTCGTAAGGATGCGTCTTATTTGCAAGCAGCTGGCGATTGCGATGATACTTCTGCTGTGAGGCATCAATATTATTCTATTTTATATAAAGATAAAGATAATGATCGTTATGGGAGTAATAAGACAGAAGAAGATATTTTAACAGAGGTTTGTCCTATAATGTCCGGAACCAATTGTTCCAGCACTCTTGCTGATGCTGTTAGCGGGGTTTGTCTTTCAACAAATTCTAATGATTGTAATGATGGAGTAAATTATATTATACCGGGTTGGTCTGGTTGGGAAATTACGAGTTGTGTACTCACAGAAGAAGAGCCAGCTTACTGTGAAGATTCGTCAACACAATATTCTTATAAGGGAAGAGAGGTAATGTGCCAACCTGAGTGTTATTGGATCGACGGAGATGCTGTTATGCCGAGAGGAGGTTGTGGAGCATTTCCTCCGTGTGAGTCAGGAGAAACCGGTTGTTTGGGAATGGACACTAGTGGTAAGGCTGTATGTTGGTGTTGTCCGGGAGGTTGCCTTTGCGGTGATGAACCCGAACTAGCTGGGAGATGTTTAGGTTCAGGAAGTAAATGGAGTTGCCAAAAACCTCCTACTCTTTTTGATTTTTATATAGCCGATGTAAAGCCCCCGACTAATTGTGGTAGTGGCTGTAATAATCCGGCTCCTACTTGTACTGTTTACGGCAAAAAATGTCGGCAGATTTCTTGTAAAAATGATGGATCTGGATCATTTCTACGAGGTCTATGGTCTGAATGTGTTAGTGATAGCACACCTTGTGAACAGACGATGCCGATAGAAGAATAAATATTGATTAACTAATAATTAAAATAAATAAAGAAAAGAGACGGATGTTTTCCGCCTCTTTATTTTACTAAAACCATTTTCTTTACAAAAATTTTATCGTTGGTTTTCAAGATACAAAAGTATGTTCCACTCGCCATATTTTCCGTTTGCCAGATAACATTATGCTTACCGGCCCCCTTTTTCCCCTTGACCAGCACGGCTATTCTTTCTCCTACAATATTATAAACTGCTAATTCTATATAACTATCTTTAACTAAATTAAACTGAATAGTCGTAAAGCTATTAAAGGGGTTGGGATAATTTTGGGATAAGCTATAATTATTAACTAAGGTTTTTTCTCCCTCAATGCCTACATTGCCGTTTTTATCTACTTTAAGAGCATAAGCTCGGACACCATTGCCAGGTTGGGCAAAGCCCACTATAATTGCTCCACCATCAGCTGTGGGTACAGCGCCAGAAGGAGTGCAATTATTATATGGTCCAAGAAAAGTTTTTTTCCAGACAATTTCTCCTGTTTCATTTAATTGGAGAATCAGAATTTCAGAAGGAGCATTAGAGGAGGCCTGTCTTCTTCCAACGAGTAAATAACCATTGTCTATTTGCCAGATAAATGGACTGTATATCTCTAAACTATCTGTATAACATTTTACCCAAATAGAATTTCCCTTTTCATCGGTTTTAATCACTTGTATAGCTGATTTAGGTGTAGTTGATTCCGGAGAAGGCATAGTTCCGCAAAGTATATAGCCCTTATCATTGGTTAAGCCGATACGCATTCCATACCCCCAAGAAGTTGTTTTATAATCTTTTTGCCAGACAAGTTCCCCGTTTTCATTTAATTTAATGAGTTGCCAATCAGCAGTTAAAAAGATAAAACCATCTTCTACTGCTTTAATGGAACGCACTGTGCCATCTAAAGTTCCGCTATCCAGTGTTTTTTGCCAAATTAAATTTCCGTTTTGGTCAGTTTTAATTAAATAGCTACCACGACTTTGCAATTGCACTCCGGCTAAAATATAACCTGAATCAGGGCAAATATCCAAACAATGGGCTTCTACTTTGTCGCCAAAATTTTTTGTCCATAAAGTGTCCCCGAATTCATTGGTTTTAACTAACCAGAAATGGGGATAATTTGGGTCATGGTCATCATAAACTAAAATTATTAAATCTCCTTCTGCAGTTTCTTTGATGGCCTCGCTCCTTGTTTGCGCCTCTGCTTTTTGGTAAATTTTATACCACAACATCTTTCCCCAAGAATCAATTTTAGCAATAAACAAATCTCCATTGCTGCTTTGCTCCCAGGTCAGACCAGTAATAGCAAATCCATTGTCTTTTGTTTGGCAAACAGAACGCGCACCAGAAATTCCTAATTCTTCATAAACTTTTTCCCAAGTTTGAGCTTTGGCTTTAGCTACCATCAACAAAACCAACAAAACCAACAAAACTAAATACACAAAACATCTCTTTTTCTTCTTTAAAGTATATGTCTTCATGATTTCCTCCTTTTTATTTTTTAGGTTTTTTGTAAAGAGCTTTATCTCTTATATTTATATTAAACCACATTTTTTTCTTTTGTCAAGAGGCAAATGGGGACAGTCCCCTTTTTCCGACCTCCGTAAGCCCGCATAAATAAAGGGCTATCTCCTCAAAAAATCAATTTTGACACTTTTTTTACCAAAAAAGAGATTCCCTAAAAGGGACAGTTTCTGCCTACCCTGTCTGACGGCAAGCAGGTGACAGGCAGGCACTCAAAATGTAAAAATCAAAAATCAAAATAGGGACAAATAAAAAGGGGACAGTCCCCTTTAGTCCCCTTTTTCCGACCTCCGCAAGTCCGCATCAATAAAGGGCTATCAAGCGATTTTTTTAAAAATGACACGATTTTGTCCAAAATTAAAATTTTAATTAGAATTTTATTTTTTTTATTTTTTTTAACTTTTTACAACATTCTTGTTTTATTTTATGACAATGTTATAATGTTATTATTAAATAATTTTTTTAAAAAAGCATTTTAAGGGTTTTATTTTTTAAAATATGGAAAGAATAGCCAAAGAATTATTAGCCAAAAAACAAGGATTTTTATTCGGTAATGAAGCTGTGGTTCGTGGCGCTTTGGAGGCAGGTGTGGCTTTTGTTTCTTCTTATCCGGGAACGCCGGCCTCGGAAATAGGCGATACTTTTAGAAAAATTAGTTGTGAAACACGGCTTTATTTTGAATACAGCACCAATGAAAAAGTGGCTTTAGAGGCAGCAGCAGGAGCAGCGTTTAGCGGGGTGAAAGCAATGGTTTCTATGAAACACTACGGATTAAATGTGGCTTTGGATAGTTTGCTTCCTTTGGTTTATTTGGAATGTCCCTTAGTAATAGTTGTTTCTGATGACCCGGGGTGTTGGAGTTCAGTTCAAACCGAAGAAGACACTCGCTGGATTTCTCATTTAGGGAATATTCCTACTTTTGAGCCGTCTAATCCAAAAGAAGCTAAAGAAATGACCAAAATGGCTTTTGATTTGGCTGGACAATACAAGATTCCGGTTTTAATTCATTTGACCACGCGGGTTTGCTATTGGCGAGATTTAGTTTTATATGAGCCCTTGCCTCAAAAGATAAAATTTACGGGTAAATTCCCTAAAGATCCTCAGGGGTTTAAAGTGGGCAGTGCTCGAACTATAGAATTGCATCAAAAACTTTTAGCAAAAATAAAAAAAATTAAAAAAGAAACTTCTGAAAAATCTCTTTTTAATAAAATTTTTGCCGGCAAAGGAGAGGTGGGCATTATTAGTTCAGGAATAAGTTTTTTTTATGTTAAAGAAGCTATTAAAGATTTAAAAATCAATCCGCCTTTATTAAAAATAGGGGAGAGTTATCCTTTCCCTGAAAATAAAGTAAAAAAATTTTTGGTGAATTTAAAAAAGGTTTTAATCGTGGAAGAAGAAGACCCTATTCTTGAGGGGGAGGTGAAAAAAATTGTTGGTGGTTTGAAAATTAAAATTTACGGCAAAGAAATGTTTTCTGAAGCAGGGGAGTATAAACCGGAAGACGTCTTAATAGTTTTGGCAAAAATTTTCAAAAAATCAATGCCCATAAATTTAAAAGAAAATATTAAAAATTTTAGTCCGGCTAAAATAGACAAAAGAATTCCTTCTTTTTGTCCGGGTTGTCCTCATCAGCCAGTTTTTTACGCGGTAAGAGAAGTTTTGGGTAAAGATAAAATTTATGGCGGCGATATTGGCTGTTATTTATTGGGGGCAATGCCTCCTTTTTATGGTGAAGATTTTATTGTGGCTATGGGCGCGGGAATAGGCATATCGCATGGCATTAGCCAAACAAATAAAAAAAAGCCAGTGGCTTTTATTGGTGATTCCACTTTTTTTCACGCGGGCATTCCTGCTTTGATAAATTTAATTTTTAATCAAGCTGATATTTTAGTGATTATTTTGAACAATCATTTTACCTCTATGACCGGACAGCAGCCGCATCCAGAAACCGGAGAAAACGCCCGAGGCATAACTAAAAAAATTGCGATTGAAGATGTGGTTAAATCTATTCAAGTTGATTGGGTGAAAACCGTCAGCGCTTATAATTTAACTGAGTTAAAAAAAGCCCTTAAAGAGGGTTATGAGAAAAAAGGGGTTTGTGTTTTAATTACCGAAGGTCCCTGTCGTCTCGGTAAAAGACTTAAGGGTGGAACCCTTAAATCCCCTGTAGTAGAGCGGTAAAAACAACTATGACAAAATTTTTTAATTTAATTATTTGCGGTTATGGAGGCCAAGGAGTTTTAACTTTGGCGGAAATAATTTCTCGCGCTGCTTTGGAAGAAAATTATAAAGTAATGGAATCCGAGTTGCACGGTTTAGCGCAAAGAGGCGGTCCTTTGGATTGCCATATTAGAATGGGAAAAAACCAAGAATTTTTTTCTCCCTTAATCAGGCGAGGGGAAGCGGATTTAATTATTGCTTTGGATTTATTAGAAGCTTGGCGGGCTTGTTATTTCGCTAACAAAAAAAAGACGAAAATTATTAGTAACGAAGAAATAGGTTTTCTTGGTAAATGGCAGGGGACGGACAAAAAACAAATGATTTCCCAAATTAAAAAAAACAGTCAAGAACAAGAATTTATAGAAGCAACAAAAATAGTTAAAGAAAACGTGGGGATTATTGGGCCTTTAAATATTTTTATGCTTTCTCAAGCGCTGAAAAAAAATTATCTCCCCTTAAAGAGGGAGACAGTTTGGCGAGTTATTGAAGAAAGATTAAAAGGTAAAAATTTGGAAATTAATAAAAAAGTTTTTTGTTAGGGTCAGACCCCAAAAACCGACCGCTGATAACCCTTTATTGATGCGGGTTTGCGGGCGATTTTTCAAAAATGGCACGATTTTGATCAGAATTTGGAATTTAGAATTTTAAATATAAAATTTATTTTATTTTTATCATTTTTTACATTATTTTAAATTTGGTAAAAAAAGTGTCAAAATTGATTTTCGGGCGATTTTACCCTTTATTGATGCGGGTTTGCAGAGGTCGGAAAAAGGGGACTGTCCCCTTTGCAATTGACTTTGGCCAATCTTGAATAAGAAGAAGATTGGCTTTTTCATTTGGATGAAATTCTTGCCAAATTTTTTCCGTGACAAAGGGAATAAACGGGTGTAAAAGTTTAAGCAGATCAAATAAAATTAAATATAAAATTTTAATTGTTTGATCCTTTAACTCAGCGTTTTTAATTTGTTTTTTAGCGGTTTCAATATATATATCGGCTAATTCGTGCCAAGAAAACTGATAAAGCTCTTGCGCGGCTTTACCTAATTCGTATTGTTCGATTTTTGAAGTAACGGAAATAATTATTTCGTTTAATCGCGAAAGGATTTGAATATCAGCAGGGGTCAGATTTTTATAATTTATTTTTTCTTTACTAAAATCTGTATCTATTGAATCTTGCATTTTTATAAATCGGGCAATGTTATAAATTTTATTAACGAAATTTCTCGCTCCCACTAAAGAGCGTTCATCAAATTTTATAGATTGCTGTTCTGGGGTAAGATTAAAAATTAAGCTCCAGCGAGTGGCATCGGCTCCGTAATTTTTAATTAAGTTTAATGGGTCAACGCCTGTGCCCAATGATTTGCTCATTCGTCGGCCTTCGGGGTTAAGAATAGTGGGATGAATATAAACCGTGGAAAACGGAATTTTGCCGGTAAATTCTAAAGAGGAAAAAATCATTCGGGATACCCACAGATAAAGAATTTCTTGGGCAGTAGTTAAAAAATCAGTAGGATAAAAATTTTTTAAATCTTTTGTTTTTTTAGGCCAGCCAAGAATGGCAAATGGCCAAAGAGCAGAAGAAAACCAGGTATCTAACACATCGGGGACTTGCTCGTATTCTGAATTACATATGGGGCATTTTTCTTTCGGCTTATTTATGGAAACTATGAAATTTGTTTTTTGGTTTTGATGGGCAGATTTTGAATTTTCTGCTTGACATTGCCAAACAGGCAATCTGTGCCCCCACCACAATTGGCGGGAAATACACCAATCTTCGATATTTTGAAGCCAATTAAAATATAATTTTTCTAAACGTGAGGGAATTATTTTGATTTTTCCTTGTTTTACTACTTTAATGGCTGGGCGAACCAATTTATCCATTTTAATAAACCACTGAGTAGATATTTGCGGTTCGATAGGCGTTAGACACCGGTCGCATAAAGAAAGATGGTGAGTATAAT
This sequence comes from Parcubacteria group bacterium ADurb.Bin159, assembly GCA_002070355.1. NCBI lineage: Bacteria > Parcubacteria group bacterium ADurb.Bin159. The sequence goes on from MWDC01000002.1 coordinate 11,452, forward strand.
CTTCTTCTTTAACTAATAATTTGAGACGTTCTAACTCCTCCTTTATTTTCTGCCGCGCTTCTAAAACAGGCAGCCCTTTATATTTACCCGCTTCATCAGTCATTTTTGCTTGCGGGCCAATAACATTTATAATTTTTAATTTATGCGCTTGGCCAATTTTCCAGTCAAGAGCATCGTGGGCAGGGGTGATTTTAACTGCTCCGGTGCCAAATTGAGGGTCAACAAAATGATTGGCAATAATAGGTATCTCCCGGTTAACTATGGGCAGAATTGCTGTTTTGCCTATTAAATTTTTATATCTTTTGTCCTTAGGATTAACGGCTATGGCGGTATCGCCCAACATTGTTTCCGGCCGAGTAGTAGCCACAATAATATATTCTGAATTTTGAATTAAATTTGAATTTTTAATTTTATATTTTATATAGTAAAGTTTTGTTTTTTCTTCTTTATATTTAATTTCAATATCAGAAATGGCTGTTTCGCATCTTGGACACCAGTTAACTAAACGCGGGCCACGATAAATATAGCCCTTTTGGTAATAATGAAAAAAAGCTTTCTCTACAGCAGTGGAATAATCATCATCTAAAGTAAAACGAGTTCTTGACCAGTCGCAAGAACAACCCAATTTTTCAAATTGTGATAAAATAATATTGCCATATTTTTCTTTCCATTGCCAAACATACTCTAAAAATTTTTCACGGCCAATATTTTTGCGAGTTATTCCTTTTTTAGCTAATTCTTTTTCTACAACATTTTGAGTGGCAATGCCGGCATGGTCAGTACCGGGAACCCATAAAGTTTTTTCTCCTTTAAGCCGATGATAGCGAATTAAAATATCTTGAATAGTGGAGTTTAGGGCATGTCCCATATGGAGAGAACCGGTAATATTTGGTGGAGGGATAGCAATTACAAATTTTTTCTTTCTTTTCCCTGGCAGATTATCAGGATTAAAAAAGCCGCTCTCTTTCCAGAGCTGGTAAATTTCCTCTTCAAATTTTTCCGCTTGCCATTTCGGCTCCATAATTTTTATTGTATTGATTTTTTGTATTAAGTCAATAATTTATATTGCTTGATTTCTAAAAATATATTATAATATAACATATGTCGATAGAGAGGCAATCAAATTCGGCAATTAAACAAGAAAAAGTTATAATCCCTAAAGAAGAAGGGGATAATTATAAGAAAGAAAAAGAAGAGCAAAAGCAGATAAAAGAATTTTATACTGATAATCTAAAAAACATTTTTGAAAAATTTTACCAGTCCTCTTTGGACTGGCGATTAATTGGTGGAACGGCTTTAAGTCTTTGTTTAGATAAAATTCCCGAACCTTATCGTTCTGATGGAACAGTTAGAGATGTGGATATTATGATTTTAGATGAAAAGCCAGAGAATCTTGAAGAAATAGACAAATTTTTTGAAAAAGAAAGGGAAAAATATAATATAAAAAATCCACATAATCCTGTTTATCCAGAAGTATCTATTTTTGCTATTAAAAATAAAAAATATTTGGAAGAAAAGAAGGCCTCTGTTTCTCAATTAGTGCCCCATATTTTGCGAGATGGTTCCCGTTTTTTTCTCCAATTTAGAGACATTTGGGAAGAGCTTGATCCAAAAATTTTAGAACCATATACTTTGGAAGTGGAAACAAATAAAGGGATTATTAAAGCCGAATCTTTTAATCCACAAACATTAGTTCATCTATACCTTAAACGTATCGGATGCTTAAAACTCAAAGATATAGATAAAATAAAAAATTTTTTAAGAGAATATAAAGAAAAAAACAAAAATCCGGAAATAGAAGAGAACCATAATTTATATTTGCCTTTTCATAGATTAGCTAAAAAGATGAGAGAAAAATATAAAATTGTCACCAAAGCTTGGCAATTATACAATTTAGTTGATTATAAATTGTTTAATTCGGCTTTGAGTCATAAAATAGTGCCGGAAAAAATAATTAAGATATTTTTAGAAAAATAATTAACAGATTTTATATGGATATTCTAAATATCAAAAAACAAATAGAAGAAGATATTAGCCGCGTGAGGACATTAAATGATTTAGAAAATATTTCTAAAAAATATTTAGGCAGAAAAGGCGAGATTACTCGTTTTTTTGATGAAATAAAAAATTTTTCTTCAAAGCAAAGAGCAGAGAAAGGAAGAGAGGGGAATGAACTTAAAAATTGGTTAATTACCCAAATAGAAAGCAAGAGGCAAATATTTGAAAAGGGAGGAGAAGAGAGTAAATACAAAAAAGATATAGACATTACTCAGCCCGGGGAAAAAATAGAAAGGGGTAATTTGTCGCTGATTACCCAGATGAAAAATGAAATAGAAATGTTTTTTCTTTCTATGGGGTTTGATATAGCTGAGGGGCCGAATGTGGAAACAGAATTTTATAATTTTGATGCCTTAAATATACCAGAATATCATCCGGCTCGAGATATACAAGATACTTTTTGGCTGAAAGAAAAGGGAATAAATAAAGAAAAATTACTTTTGCGCACTCACACTTCGCCGGTGCAAATAAGATATATGAGAGAGCATAAGCCGCCGCTGAAAATGATAACTATTGGCAATACTTTTAGACATGAAGCCATTGATGCTTCCCATGAAGCGCAATTTTGCCAAATGGAAGGGTTGGCTGTTGATAAAAACATTTCTTTGGCGAATTTAAAAGATGTGGTGGAAAATTTTTTGCGGCATTTTTTCGGCAAAAAAATGGCTATTCAATGGCGACCAGGTTATTTTCCTTTTGTTGAGCCGGGAGTAGAAGTGGATATGGAGTGTTTGATGTGTCGCGGAAAAGGATGTCCGGTTTGTAAAAATAGTGGATGGCTGGAAGTAATGGGGGCAGGAATGGTTCATCCGTATGTTTTAAAAAAAGGAGGTATTGACCCTCATAAATGGCAGGGATTTGCTTTTGGTATAGGCATTGACCGTTTGGTGATGTTAAGACACTGTATTACTGACATTCGAGTTTTCCGCGGGGGACAGTCCCCAAAGATTGACTTCTGAAAATCCGCATAAATAAAGGCGAAACAAGCGAATTTTTAAAATTAGGGTTGTGGACCCTAAATTTGAAAAATTATTTAAATTGGTCAAAAAATATATTAGTATTAAAGGAACAGTCCCCAAAAAAAGTAAAAAGTTGTTTAAATTGATTAAAAAATATAATTTTTATTTTGAATAAACAAAATTCTAAATTTAGGGTTGTGAGCCCTAAATTTGAAAAATGCCTTTGAAACGCAGATGAATAAAGGCTTTTAGAGGGGCGGAAACAAGGGACTGTCCCCAAAAAACCCAAAAAAATTATGCTTTTGTCTTATTCGTGGTTAAAAGAATTAACAGGATTTAAATTAAAGCCAGAAAAACTGGCGGATATTTTGTCTACCCATACAGCAGAAGTAGAGAAAATAATTAAATTAGGACAAGGATTGGATAAAATAGTGGTGGGTGAAATAAAAGAAATTAAACCTTTACCCAAATCTAAAAAATTAAGTTTAGCTAAAGTTCAAACAAAAATAAATAAAAAGGTGAAAGAATTGGATATAGTTTGCGGGGCGGAAAATATTGCCGTGGGGCAAAAAGTTCCCTTAGCCTTAACAGGAGCGAAAATATTAGGCGAGGAGATTAAAGAAGTTTCTATTTTGGGAGTAAAATCTCAAGGCATGCTTTGCGCGGAAGACGAATTAGGCATTGGCGAAGATCATAGCGGAATTTATATTTTACCCGAAGAAACAAAAATAGGTGAACCAGTTGCTAAAGTTTTAGGACTTAATGATTATATATTAGAAATAGAAAATTCATCTCTTACCCATCGGCCGGATTTATTTAATCATTTTGGCTTGGCAAGAGAAATAATGGCTTGCTTAGGGCAAATTAAAATTAAAAATTTTTACTTGCCAGCAGGTAAAGAAAATTCAAAATTAAAAGTTCAAAATCCAAAAATAAAACAACTCAAAATTATTGTTCAGGACAATAAATTATGTCCGCGTTATATGGCAGTAATTATAGACGGAATTAAAATTGTGCCTTCTCCTTTATGGATGCAGAATAGGTTAAGAAATTGCGGTATTCGGCCGATTAATAATGTAGTGGACATCACTAATTATGTTTTATTGGAATTAGGTCAACCCTTACACGCCTTTGATTTGAATAATTTAGAGGGAACGCAAATAATGGTCAGGCCTGCAAAAAAAGGAGAAAAAATTTTAGCTTTGGACGGCAAGGAATATGAATTAGATAAAACAGATTTAATTATTGCCGATAAAATAAAACCTGTTGCTTTAGCCGGAATAATGGGAGGAGAATATTCCGGAATATCCGAGAAAACAAAAACCATTGTTATTGAATCAGCCAATTTTAACCCTATAAATATTCGTCAATCTTCCAAGCGTTTAGGGATAAGGACAGAATCATCTTTACGTTTTGAAAAGGGTTTGCCATTGAATTTTAGCCAAGAAGGTCTTTATCGAGCCATTGAATTAGTGAAAAATTTAGCGCAAGGGCAAGTGGTCAGCCAAATTTTTGATATAAAAAGTGAAGAAGCAAAAAGGCGATTAACCGGTTCTAAAAAAATTTTTTTGAATTTTGAAAAATTAGAAAGAGTAGCCGGCATAAAATTTTCTACTAAAGAGATATTAAGTATATTAAAATTTTTAGGGTTTAAAACAAAGGAGCAAAAAAAGGACATTTTAGTTCAAGCGCCGATTTGGCGAAACGATATTAATATCCCCGAAGATATTATTGAAGAGGTTGTCAGGATTTACGGCATAAATAAAATTAAACCTAAGCCGATAGTAGCAGAGATTAAACCAGTTGCTTTAAGCCCGGAAATGAGTTGGGAAAATAAATTAAAAGATATTTTAGCGGGAGCGGGGTTTGATGAAATCTACACTTATATTTTTTATCAAACACCAATAGAAACAAAAGTAGAACATTTAGAATTAGCTAACCCTTTAAATCCAAGTCAAAGATATTTAAGAATAAGTCTTTTGCCAAATTTAGAGAAAAGTATAGAAAAAAATCAGCGGTTTTTTGAGAAGATAAAAGTTTTCGAATTAAGTAATGTCTTTTATAGAAAAGATAATCAAATTGTGGAAAAGAAAAATTTGGCAGGTATAATTTATGGAGAAAAAGAATTATTTTTTAAGGCAAAAGGAGTAGTAGAAATGATTTGTCGCGCTTGCGGAGTAGGGAGAGAATCATTGAGGTTTGAATTTTTTTCTTCAGACGAGATGAAGGAGTGGATTGATTTAAGCAAAGATGGTTTAGAGATAGAGATATTAATAGATAATAATATTTTAGGAATATTTGGGGAGAGAAAATTAGAAAAATATAAAATTGGTTTTTTTGAACTTGATTTTAAAGTTTTGGTAAATTACGCTAAGCAAATTAAAAAGTATGAACCAGCTTCCCGATACGAGCCGGTTAAGAGAGATTTGGCTTTTTTAATAGATAAAAATATTTCTTGTCAAAAAATAGAAGCGACAATTAAAAGTATTGACCCATTAATAAAAAAAGTAGAATTGTTTGATATTTTTACCAGTGAACGGTTTGGTGAAAAAAGAAATTTAGCTTTTCATATTATTTATCAAAGCAATGAACGAACTCTTGTTACTGAAGAAGTAGATGTTATTCAGAAAAAAATTATTGATAGTTTAGAAAAAAATTTTAAAGCCATTCTGCGTGATTTCTAATGGGGACTGTCCCCAAAAAATATATCCACATAATTTAATTTGACATATTTTGTTTATTTTTTATAATTAATTTATTATTTAATTTTTATTTATATTTTTATTTAATTTTAACATTATGAAAAAAGAAAACATTTGGTTAATCGTTTCTATTGTGTTGTTTATTGGTTTAGTTGCTTCTATGTTTACTGGTGGTTTTGGTATAAAAATTAGCGGCAGTGGCGATTCTCCAGTAGAAGTAGCCGACAAGGCGGTAAAATTTATTAATGATTACGGTTTAGGAGGAGGAGCAACTGCTTCAGTTGTGCCGGGTTCTTCAGAGTATTTAAAAAGCGACCTTTATAAATTTGGTTTAAATATAGGTGGGCAAGAATATACTTCTTATGTTTCTCGAGACGGCAAATTACTTTTTCCTAGTGTCATTGATATGGGAGAAATGTCCAAGTCCTCGCCGGAAGCAACAGCCGAAAATGAATCAGTAGAAATACCTCAGACAGAAAAGCCGGAGGTGAGATTATTTGTGATGGCTTATTGCCCTTATGGCAATCAAGCAGAAGCAGCGATGATACCTGCGGCTAATCTCCTGAAAGACAAAGCTGATATTAGTTTAAATAGTGTTATTTATTCTGATTACGCTACAAATATGGGAGGAGAAGCCAAAGATTGGTGTTTAGATGAAGAGCAAAAATATTGTTCTATGCATGGGATTAATGAATTAAATGAAGATATTAGAGAATTGTGTGTGGCTAAATACGAGCCGGAAAAACTTTGGGATTTTGTAGGGAAAATAAATGACGAAACAACTACTCAAGATGTGGAAACTAAATGGGAAGATATTGCCAAAGAAATGAAAATAGATGTTAATAAAATAAAAGATTGTCAAAAAAATGAAGCGGAAAGTTTATTAGACGAACAAGTGGCTTTAAATGAAGAATATGGCATTTCCGGTTCACCTACTCTTTTAATCAACGGAGTGAGATATCAAGGAGACCGCACTGCTGAGGCATATAAAACGGCCATTTGTCAGGCTTTTACAGAAATGCCGGAAGAATGCAAAACAACATTAGACGAAGGAACAGTTGCTGCTCAAGGGACTTGTAACTAATAAAAAGGATAGTTCCCACAAAGTAATCCTATAAAATCAATAAAGGGCTATCTTTTAAAAAAATAAAATAACTTGTCTTATTTTGTTTACTCTGTTTACTGACAGGCAGGCGGCAGACAGGCGTTTTTTGCCTATTTAAAAATTAATCACAAAAAATATAAGAAAAGGAGGAAAAAATGAAGCACCTTAAATCATCGAAATTATGGGATTGTCAAAGTTTTTGGTTGATTTTTTTTTGGGCTGGATTTCTTGTAATTCTATCTTTTCAAGAACCATATTGGCGAGCAGGGAAGCAATACGCGGACATCATTAAAGAGCTGAGAGAATTGGGGTTCTCAGACAAACAAATAGATTCTATTTTTTCCGATCCCAGAATTCGGCTTCACCCGGATTTAGTTCAAAAATCAAAAGGGGTAAATGTTCCTAGTTTAATTAGTTCGAATTCCCGATTGCTATCCCAGGAGTCGGTTGCAAGAGGGAAAAAATTTTTAGAAGAAAATCGGGAATTTTTAGAAAAGATAGAATCAAAATATGGGGTGGAAAAAGAAGCAATAGTAGCGATTTTAAGGATAGAAACCGATTTTGGTAAATATTTAGGGGAATACTACGCTTTTAATATCTTTAATAGCGTAGTTTTCTATACGGATTCAGGGTTTTACCGTTATGAATGGGCAAAGAAAGAATTAATAAGCCTCATCAAACTTTCTCAACTTTCCCAAAGAGAAAAATTTGATTATTTAGGGATTAGATCCTCATCAGCCGGCGCTATTGGGTTAGCCCAATTTTTACCCTCTAGCTATCTGCAATTTGCTGTTGATGGTAATGGAGATGGGAAAATTAATCTTTTTGAGGTAGAAGATAGTATAGAGAGTATTGCCAATTATTTGAAAGAATCTGGTTGGCAAAAAAACAGAAATAAGGCAATTTGGCGATACAATCCCGACGAACATTACGTCGAGGGAGTTAATGTTTATGCACAAAAATTAAAAGAGGCGGATAAATAATCCGTCTTTTTGTTTGACATCTATTATTTAGATGATATATTTTAAATATATGCAAAAGCCATCTCTTTTTTTTACCGTGTTAAAAGTTCCACTTGATTGGTTGATGCTTATTCTATCCGGTCTTTTTGTTTATTGGTTGCGTTTTATCGCTTTGGCTAATCGATGGCCAGTAGTTTTTGAGATAAAATTTCTTGATTATTTTTTAATTTTAATTATTTTAGCCTTTGTTTGGGTAGGCCTTTTTGCTATTAGCGGTCTTTACCAAACCAAAAGAATACATTTTTCCAAAGAAGCCCTAAAAATATTTTTAGCTTCTTCCATTGGCATTATTTTTCTTTTTTTAGTTAGTTTCTTTTCTAGAGAATTAATTCCCTCTCGATTTATTATTATTGCTTTTTGGTTTTTTTCTATTATTTTTGTTTGTTGGGGAAGAATTTTTATCCATTATTTACTGAATAATCAATTTAAAAAAGGAAAAGGACTGGAGCCGATTATTATTTTAGGGAAAAATGAAATAGCGCAGCGTTTAATCACAATTATTAATAAAAATCCGAATTTAGGATATAAAGTAATTGATAATCTCTCTTCAGTATTTCTTTTAAAAGAAAAATGGCAAGGCAAAGAAAGAAGAATAAATCAAATTATTCAAGCAGATCCAAATATTAGTTCCGAAGAATTAAAAACTATTATTGATTTTTGTGTGGAAAATCAAATTATTTTTAGATACATTCCTGATTTAGTTGGTTTAGTTAGTCCGAAAATGGAGTTAGATTTTTTGGGAGGATTTCCTATAATGGAGATTAAGGAAAGTGTTTGTCAGGGTTGGGGGAGTGTAGCTAAAGATATTTTTGATCTCATCGTCTCTGATATTATTGTCACCTTGCTTTTACCTGTTTTTGTTATTATTATTTTGGCTATTAAATTAGATTCACCTGGTCCGGCTTTTGTTACTTTAACTCGTCTTGGAGCAAGAGGAAAGCCATTCGGGCTTTTCAAATTCCGTTCTATGATAAAGGATGCAGATAAAATGAAAGAACAATTAGCCGCTTTAAATGAAAGAGAGGGACCTCTTTTTAAAATTAAAAACGACCCGCGAATTACGCGAGTAGGTAAAGTTTTACGCCGTTTAAGTTTAGATGAATTACCTCAATTTTTTAATGTTTTAAGGGGAGAAATGAGTTTAGTTGGCCCGCGGCCCCATGAGCCCGGAGAAGTGGCTAAATATGAAACTTGGCATAAAAAATTATTAAATGTCAAACCGGGCATAACCGGTTTAGCTCAAATTTCCGGTCGTTCAGATTTGAGTTTTGAAGAAGAGGCGCGGCTTGATTTATATTATCTTCAAAATTGGTCTTTTTTGTTTGATTTAGAAATTTTAATTAAAACTATCCCTGCGGTCTTAAACTTTAAACATTCTGCTTAAATGGGGTCTCCGCTTAAATGGGGTCAGACCCCCAAAACCAACCTCCGGAAAGCCGCATAAATAAAAGGATATCTTTCAAATTTTTAAAAATGGCACGATTTTGATTAAAATGATTAAAAAGACATCTTGATTTAAAAAATAAAATTTGTTATATTTATTTTATGCCACGAAATTGTGTTTTTTGTAAAATTATTCAAGGGGAAATTCCTGCTGTAAAAATTTGGGAAGATAAAAATTATTTGGCGATTTTAGATTTAAATCCAAATACTGAAGGGATGACTTTGGTTTTACCTAAAAAACATTATTCTTCCGATGCTTTTAATATGCCGGAGAAAGAATATAAAAATTTTTTTATCGCCGGCAGGAAGATGGCAAAATTATTAAAAAGAAAATTAAAAGTAAAAAGAGTGGCTTTGGTTATGGAGGGAATGGGGGTTGACCATGCTCATCTTAAATTATATCCCCTTTATGGTTTGGAGAAAAATTTTGTTTCTATTACTCCTGCTCAAAAAATATTTTTTGAAAAATATCCCGGCTATTTAACTACTCAATTAGGCCCTCAAAAATCATTAAAAGAATTAGAAAAAACAGCCAAAAAAATTAGAAAATAAAATTTTACATTATTATTATGTCCAACAAACAATGGACCAAAATTATTATAGTTTTAGTTATAGTCATTTTTGCCATACTTGTAGATATTCCTCGGCTTCCTTCCTGGGTGCCGGGTTATAAATGGTTTAGCGACTTGAAGGTGCATTTAGGCCTTGATTTGCAAGGGGGGATACATCTTATTTACGAAACAGACACAACTAACATTCCGGAAGAAGATAAAGAATATGCTGTGGAAGGAGCGCGCGACGTTATTGAAAAGCGGGTAAATGTTTTTGGTGTTGGTGAACCCCAAATTCAAACGGCTAAAACTGGTTCAGAATGGCGGATTATTGTGGAATTGCCGGGAATTAGCGACGTAGGAGAAGCGTTAGAAATAATTGGCCAGACACCCACTTTAGAGTTTAGGGAACCCGGAGATTTATCATCTCTTACTGAGGAGCAAATTTCTTCGATTTCTTCTTGGGTTTATACTGGTTTATCGGGACAGCAGCTTAAAATGGCGCGTTTGTCTTTTGATCAGCAAAACAGACCGCAAGTGTCTTTAGAATTTAATGAAGAAGGGACAAAATTGTTTAAAGAAATAACCGAAAGGAACATTGGTAAACCTGTGGCTATATTTTTAGATGGCGCTCCTTTAAGTATTCCCACCGTTCAAGAGGCCATTCCTTCCGGGCAAGCGGTAATTACCGGAGATTTTTCTATAACCGAAGCCAAAGAATTAGCCGAACGTTTAGCTGCTGGCGCTTTGCCTGTACCTATTAAATTAATTTCGCAACAACATATTGGCCCGACATTGGGGAAAATTTCTTTAGAACAAAGTTTTTTCGCCGGCTTGTTGGGTTTAATTTTGGTTATGGTCTTTATGATTTATTTTTATAAAGGCAAAGGGGTGTGCGCTTCTTTGGCGTTAATTATTTATTGCTTAATAAATTTGGCAATTTTTAAATTAATCCCCGTTACTTTAACTTTAGCCGGTATTGCCGGATTTATTCTTTCCATAGGTATGGCTGTTGACGCTAATGTTTTAATTTTTGAACAGATTAAAGACGAAGAAGAACAAGGGAAAAATTCGTTAGTTGCTCTTAATTCAGGGTTTCGCCACGCTTGGACAGCTATTCGCGACAGCAATATCACTACATTAATAGTGTGTTTTATTCTTTATGAATTCGGTACCGGATTAATTAGGGGATTTGGCTTGACCTTAGGTATTGGCGTAGCTGTTAGTATGTTCTCTGCACTTACTATAACAAGAATAATATTAGAGATATTTTATCAACCAAAAATTAAAACAGTGAAAGTATAATTTTGATATATTTTATGTTTTCCATTGTTTCAAAAAGAAAAATTTTTTTTAGCATATCAGCGGTTGTTTGTTTAGCGGCAATTTTATGTTTGATTATTTGCCCCCTGAAATTAGGTATTGATTTTACTGGTGGAGCAATGATTGAATTGTCCTTTGAAGAAAGGCCGTCAATAGAACAAATTAAAGAAAAGCTCAATTCTTTTAATTTAGGAGAAGTAAAAATCAGTCAAACAGGAGAGAATGGTTATCTTTTAAGATTTAAAGAAATTGACGAGCAAACTCACCAAGAAATTCTTAAAGTATTAACCGGCGCTAAAGAGGAAAGATATGAAATTGTTGGGCCGACTATTGGGCAAGAAGTAAAAACAAAAGCGAAAACAGCGATTATTTTGTCAGTTATTCTTATATTTGTTTATATTGTTTGGGCTTTTCGTAAAATATCACGTTTTTTTGGCAGGCAGGAATCATGGCGTTATGGAGCAGGAGCAATTTTAGCCTTAGTTCATGATATGTTGATTATGTGTGGATTTTTTGCTTTGCTCGGTTTTTTGAAGGGAACAGAAGTGGACACGCTTTTTATTAGCGCCTTATTAACGATTTTAGGATATTCAGTCAATGATACTATTGTTATTTATGACCGCATTAGGGAAAACACCCTTCTCTACGGCAGAGATAATTTTGAAGAGGTGGTTAATCTTTCTTTAAACGAATCTTTAGTTCGTTCTTTAAATACTTCTTTAACTACTCTTTTAGTGGTTTTGACCATTGCTTTATTTACTGGTTCAAGTACTCAAATATTTGCTTTAGCTTTAGCTGTGGGTATTATATCCGGTACTTGGTCTACTATTGCCATTGCTACACCCTTTGTCCTTTTGGGCCACACCAAAAAGGGGACAGTCCCCAAAAGTCGACCTTCGCAAACCCGCATAAACATTGGCTTTTAGGACGAATTTTAAAAATTAGGGCTGTGAACCCTAAATTTGCAAAATTGCTTAAATTGGTCAAAAAATATAATTTTTATTTTAAATAAACAAAATTCTGAAAATTAGGGTTGTGAACCCTAATTTTGAAAAAATGCCTTTGAAACGCAGATGAATAAAGGCTTTTGGAGGGGCGGAAACGGGGGACTGTCCCCAAAATAATAGAATATGATTCAAGCGATTATATTAGGCATTTTAGGACTTGTCTTTTTTTTCATTGGCGTTTTTGAATTGAATTCTGTTGTCCAGAAAATCTTTAATTTTAGAATCAGACAATATCTTCAATCGGTTAATAAAAATCGATTTTTCGGCGCTATTTTTGGTTTTATTTTAACCGCTCTTCTTCAAAGCAGTTCAGTGGCAAGTGTTTTAATCATAGCTTTAGTCAACGCTGGACTTTTGAATTTTCTCGGGTCTTTACCTATTATTTTGGGTATAGGAGTTGGTTCAACTATTGCTCCGGCTTTAGTCGCTTTTAAAATAACTAATATTGCCCCCATTTTTATTATTATTGGGGGTTTTTTATATCTTTTTTCAAAAAAAGATAAATTGCAATCTTTGGGACAGGCATTTTTATACTTTGGTTTATTATTTTTTGGGTTAGATTTAATTGGCGAAGCAGCGGAGCCCATAAAAAATAGCGCTTTTTTTATGAGATTGGCTCAGGAAGGAATGTCTCCATTTTTTGGTTTGCTGTTTGGCATAATTTTTACCGCTATTATTCAAAGCAGCGTAGTGCCTATTGGGCTTTTAGTTATTTTAGCCGGAGAAGGTTTAGTCGGTTTAAACCTTGCTCTACCTATTATTTTAGGAGCGAATATTGGCACTACATTTAGCGCAATTTTAGTTAGTTTGAAAGAAAATTTAGCCGCTAAAAGAACAGCTTTATTTTATTTAATTTTTAAAATTATTGGTGTAATTATTATTTTTCCTTTTTTAGGACTATTCACTTCCTTTTTAGAAAAAATTTTTCCTTCTTTACCGTTTCAAATTATTGGCGCTCATTTCTTTTTCAATTTGTTTTTATTTTTAATTTTTATTTTTTTGACAGAAGCAATAGGAAAGATTATAAAACAAATTTTACCCGGGGAAGAGAAAGTATTGCCCCTTTTTCCTATTTATTTAGATAAGCGTTTAACCGAATATCCATCTCAATCTTTTTCTGTTGTTTTAGAAGAATTGTCTCGGGCGGTTATTTTAATAAAAGAAATGTTTGAAGAAACGGAAAATCTTTTTATAAATTTTAAACCTTCTGATTTTAAAAGAATAGATTATATTGAAGTAGTTATAGATGAATTACAAGACGAGATTTTGGATTTTTTGAATTGCCTTAAAAAAGAAAAATTAACGCAAAAAGACGTAAAAAAAGCAATCTGTTTAGCGACCATTACTGATGAGTTAGAAAGAATAGGTGATAGGATATTAAATGTGGCAAAATTGGCTCGGCTTAAAGCAAAAAAAGAAGTTGTTTTTTCTCAAGAAGCAGAGGAAGAAATTAAGGGCATTTTATCTATGCTTAAAAATAGTTTTTCTATTTTAGAAAAAGCAATTTCTTCTTTAAGTCCTAATTATCTTAATGACATATTAGCGCAAAAAAAAGATTTTGAAGAAAAAATATCTTCAGCTTTGAATAACCATCTTGAAAGATTTTATGAGAGAAAATGCCCAATGGCTGATAGCACTATTTTTAATAATATTCTTATTAATTTTCGGGAAATTTATAATCATTGTTTGAAAATAATTCAAACACTTACGATGATATAGTAAAATTATTTTAATAAGAATTTTTAGATAATTTTCTGGTTTTAAGCCAGATTTTTTGTTTTAAAAGTTATCCACAGAAAGGACTTGTTTTGTGGTAAAAAATGGTGTATAATGTAAGCGCTGTGGAAATCTGTGGATAAAAGTGGGGATAACTCAAAATTTTAGAGGATAAGTTCCAAAAAACTATTATTTCTGCTTTTTTAACTTTTTATTATGTTTATTGGTGAATATCATTATTTAATAGACGATAAAAATAGATTATCTATTCCAGTAAAATTTCGAAGCTACTTTAATAAAGGAGCAGTAATTACTCGAGGAATAGATAATTGTTTGACTCTTTATCCATTAGTTGAGTGGAAAAAAGTAGCAGAAAAATTAGTTAATCTTCCCACAAATCAAGCTAAACCACGAGCTTTTGCCCGTTTAATGTTAGCCGGAGCCATGGATGTTAAATTAGATTCTTTGGGCAGAATTGTTTTGCCTGATTATTTAAAAAAATACGCTGGGTTAAAAAAAGAAATAGTCATTAGCGGCCTTTATAATAAGTTAGAAATTTGGGATGAGGTAAAATGGGAAGAAGTAAAAGCAAAAGCCGAATCTTCCAGCATTGACATTGCCGAAACATTAGGAGAAATGGGAGTATGAAACACCTTCCTGTTCTTTTAAAAGAAACAATACAATTTTTAGCTCCTTGTCCTAACGAGAATTTTATTGACGCGACTATCGGTGGAGGGGGGCATAGCTTGGCTATTTTAGAAAAAACAAAGTCAAAAGGAAAAGTTTTAGGTATTGATTGGTCATTAGAAGCTATTACTGAACTTGAACAGCAAAAAAAGAATAAACTGGATATTTCATCAAGATTGATTCTGGTGGCAGACAATTTTATAAATATTGCCGCTATTGCCCATAAATTAAATTTTAAACCTATCCATGGCATTTTATTTGATTTAGGATTGTCAACTGATATTTTAGAAAGCAAACGAGGATTTTCTTTTAAAGACAATGAGCCATTAGATATGCGCTATAATCCGAAGATGACAGATTTAACTGCTAGCCACATTTTGAATACAGCGAGCGAAAAAGAAATTTATTATATTTTAAAAAATTTTGGCGAAGAAAAATATTCTTACAAGATTGCTAAAACCATCATCTTCCTGCGCCAAAAAGAACCTTTTACCACCACCAAACAATTAAAAATAGCCGTAATTAAAGCCACTAAGCAAAATTTTAATATTAAAATTTTAGCCAGAGTTTTCCAGGCATTAAGAATCGTGGTAAATAAAGAATTGGAAAATTTAGAAAAAGCATTAGATGATTCTTTCAATATTTTGGCGGAAAACGGTAGAATAGTGGTTATTAGCTATCATTCTTTAGAAGATAGAATTGTTAAAAATAAATTTAAACAGGCAAAAAATTTTAAGATATTAACCAAAAAACCGATTATACCGAAAGAAGAAGAAATAAAAAATAATCCTCGTTCCCGCAGCGCTAAACTTCGAGCTATTAAAAAATGAAATTTTTGACGTTTGTTTGTCAGTAATGAGGCAAGGATTTTAAATTTTTGCTTTATTATTTTGATTTTTGCCTTTAAATTTTAATTTTTGATTTTTACATTTTGATTTTTTATTATGTCTCCTTTTCTTCAAAAACAATATAAAGAAAGAAAAGAAAAGAAAAATTTGATTATAAATATTATTCTTTTGGCTGTTTTTATCTTTTTTTTCGTTTCTACTATAGTGATAACTAATTTAAATCGAGACACCATAGAAGATTTAATTGTTTTAAGAGAAAAGACGAATAATTTAAAAATAGAAAACGAAGTTTTGTCTTTAAAATTCTCTCAAGCATTAGAACTTAGTAAATTAGAGAAGAGAGCAAAGGAGCTTTCGTATCTTCCTCTCTCTTCTATTATTTGGCTTAAATTACAGCCAGAAATTTTAGTAAAAAGTGACTTACTATCAAACGAAAAACAATTTTAAACGGCTTAATTTGATGACGGGATGCGTTTTCATCTGCGCCTTAATAATTTTGGGGCGTCTTTTTTATTGCCAAATTATTGATAATTCTTTAATAAAAGCGGCGACGAATATAGAAAATACAGGGCATCAAAGAGCGGAAATTTTTGCCACTGATAAAACAGGAAAAGATTGGCCAATTGCCGTTAATATTGTAATGTGGCGCCTTATTGCTGACCCTTCAAAAATTGACGAGCCGGTTTCCACATTAAAAATTCTTTCTCCCTTTTTAGATATTCCATCAAAATTTTTTGATGAAGATTTTTTGGAAGACAGCGAAGAAAATTTAGAATTTAAGAAATTGGTTAATCGTCTTTCTAATAAAAATTCTTATTATGAAATTTTAAAAATCGTTGATAGAGAAGAAAAAGAAAAAATTGAACAGATGAGAATTCCCGGAATTTATTTTGAAGAAATAGATGGACGTTTTTGGCCAGAAAAAGATTATTTTGGCCAGATTACTGGATTTACCAGATTAGAAAATGGCAAACTTGTTGGTCAATATGGTTTGGAAAAATTGATTGATGAATCAGATAATAAAAATTTATATATTACTATTGATAGAACTCTTCAATTTTTTAGTTGTCAGCTTTTGAAAGAATCTTTAAAAAATTATAAGGCGGAGGGGGGGACAATTATTGTTTTAAATAAAGAAGGGGCTATTAAAGCTATGTGCAATTTGCCGAGTTTTGACCCTAATGATTATTCTTCTATCAGCGATTTTCATCTTTTCCAAAATGCCTCTATAGAAACTCCTTATGAACCGGGTTCTATTTTCAAAATGATTACTATGGCGGCAGGATTGGATTCAAAAAAAGTAAAACCAGAGACAACTTATTTTGATCAAGGTTTTGTTAAAATTGGTCCAGAACCAAAAATTATTAAAAATTCAACAGGCCAGAGTTATGGAGAGCAAACAATGACTAATGTTTTGGAAAAATCTTTGAATACTGGCGCGGTTTGGGTGGCTAAACAGGTAGGCAGGGATTTATTTAAATATTACGTCAAGGAATTCGGTTTTGGCAGTTTAAGTGGGGTAGAATTGCCCGAAGAAGCTAAGGGTAATATTGATAATTTAGACAAGCCAAGTGAAATTTATTTAGCTACTGCCTCTTTTGGCCAAGGGCTTACTACTACTTCTTTGCAATTAGCTAATGCCTTTTTAGCCGTGGCTAATCAAGGAAAATTATACAGACCTTATATTTTAAGAGAAACAGGACCTTATTTTGTGAAACAAGTTATTAGCGAAGAAGCAGCGGAAGATTTAACAGAAATGTTAGTTTCAGTAGTGGAAAATGGTTATGGCCGTCGAGCTAAAGTAGCTGGCTATAAAGTTGCCGGCAAAACAGGAACAGCCGAAGTTCCTGAAGAAGGGGAATATAAAGGAAAAGTTATTCATTCTTTTGTGGGATTTGCCCCGGCGGAAAATCCTGAATTTGTAGCTTTGGTTAAATTAGATAATCCTCAAATAGGCACATTTTCTGAATATACTGCTGTACCTGTTTTTGGCCAATTAGCCGATTTTGTTTTAAAATATTATCGTATCCCTCCTCAATAAGACTTAAGGGTTCCACCCTTAAGTCCCCTGTAGTAGAGCGGAAATTGAGATATGAGTTTTAGAAAAATTATTCAATTTATTTTAAAGAAAAAAGCGAAAAAAGTCGTTCGCCGCTTTAATCCTTTGGTTATTGGCATAACCGGCAGTGTAGGAAAATCATCAACTAAAGAAATGATTGCTTTAGCTTTGTCTTCAAAATTTTCTCGTCTTCGCCAATCACCTTCAAATTATAATAATGAAGTTGGCTTACCTTTGACTATTTTAAACGAAAAAGGGCAAGAAAATAATTTAGGTAAATGGCTTAGTCTTTTTTGGCGAACAAGAGGAAGAGCACTACGACAGATGAAAGAATATCCGGAAATATTAGTTTTAGAAATGGCTGCTGACCATCCCGGAGATATTTCCTATCTTCTTTCTATTGTCAAGCCTAAAATCGGTATTCTTACTGCTATCGCTCCTTGTCATTTGGAATATTTTAAAAATATAGAAAATGTTAAACGGGAAAAAATAAAATTATTAACTAGCATTAGCGAAGATGGTTGGGCTATTTTTAATTCTGACGATCCGAATTTAAGCGATATTAAACAAAAAATAAAAGCAAAAATTATCACTTTCGGATTTAATCCTTCGTCTGATATTTATCCTTTAGAAATTCAACTTGACCAAGAGTTAAAAGGCAAAAGAATTCATATTTTAGGGCTTCGTTTTAAAATAAAATGCCAAGGAAATGTTATTCCTGTATTTTTACCTAAGGTTTTATCAGGGTCTTTGGTTAATTCTGTTTTAGCCACTATGGCTGTGGGTGTTACTCAAGAAATCAATCTTTTAAAAATTGCTGAAAAAATAAGACAATATAAGCCGCTTTCTCAAAGAATGAATTTAATTTATGGGAAAAATGGAACATTGATTATTGATGATACTTACAATTCTTCTCCTTATTCTTTAAAAAGCGCTCTCTCTGATTTGGATCAAATAAAAAATCATCCGCAAACCCAAAAATGGGTGGTTTTATCAGATATGTTGGAATTGGGCGTTGAAGGGAAAAAATATCATTTAGAAATAGGGCAAGAAATAGCGCGGAAGAAAGATTGCCGATTAGTGGCTACAGGGGATTTATCTCTTTATTTTGTTAAAGGAGCGAGAGAGGAAGGAACGAGCAAAGAAAGGGCTTTATATTTTAAGGAAAAGCAGCAAGCCATAGAATATCTTTTAAAAAATATTAAAGAAGGAGATGTTATTTTGGTTAAAGGTTCTCGCGCTACTAAAATGGAAGAAGTGGTAGAAAAACTGAAAAAATAAAAATTTTGAACATAAAAAAACCGAGATATTTCGGTTTTTTTTATTTAATTAAAATCCAATATTAATTTTCGTCTAATTTGACAGAAATAATTTTAGAAACTCCATCTCGGCCCATAGTAATGCCGTAAAGAGTATCAGCCGCTTGCATTGTTTGACGATTATGAGTGATAATAATAAGTTGGCTGTCTTTATTTATTTCTTTTAGAATTTCGGCGAAACGAAGAGAATTTTCTTCATCAAGAGCAGCATCAACTTCGTCATAAATAGCAAAAGGCGGTTTATTTAAAGAAAGAATAGCTGAAATCAAAGCTAAAGAAGTAAGAGTTTTTTCGCCGCCAGAAAGAGTTTTAACACTCTTTATTTTTTTTCCAGGAGGACAGGCTTCTATCTCAATGCCTTCTACTTCTTTTAACTCATCTTTTGAAGGATTTTCTTCGTTTTTAAATTTAATGGGAATTAATTTAGTATAACCGCCATCAAAAAGTCGTTTAAAATATTCATCAAATTTTTTATTTATTTCATTAAATTGTTTATTAAATTGTTTTTTTGTTTGTTCTTTTAATTCATCAATAATTTTATTTAAAGATTTTATTGACTTTATAAGGTCATCGCTTTCTTGTTTAAGAAAATTATGGCGAGAAGAAATTTTAGGATATTCTTTTTCTACTTCCGGGTCAATTTCGCCAATAATTAAGAGTTCTCTTTTTATTTTAGCGATTTTTTCTTCTTTGTCGTCTATTGGAGATTCAACGGCCGGCCCCAGAGAATTATTAATTATTTTTTCTAAATTATCTTTGCCCAATTCTTTTTCTATCTCTTTATATAAATTTTCTCGTTTTTCTTGAAGCCGGGCTAAATTAATTTTATTTTCTTGTAGAATATTTTCTTTTATTTCTAATTCTTTTCTTAATTTTTGATTTTCTTGTTCAAAAATAGCGAAAGATTGACGAAATTTATCCTCTTCTTCGCCGAGAGAGGATAATTTCAAAAAAATATCTTTTGCTTCTTTGGAAATTTTCTCCAAACGTTCTTCGAACTCTTTTTTTGTTTGAAGCAGATTTTGTGATTTTTCTTGAAATGTTTTGTCAGGCTCTTGCTTTTTGAAATAAGACAATATCTTATTAACGGAAGCGATTAATTCTTTAATTTGATTTTTAAAAGAAGAAGGATTCACAGAAGAAGAAATATCTGCTAATACAGAATTCATTTTTTGTTCAATTGTTTTTAATTCTTGAAAAAGTAATTCGTTTTTTACTGTTAAAACAATCTCTTCATTTTTGGGTATATTTTTAAGTGATTTAATTTCAAACTCTAAGGCAATAATTTCTCGGGAGTATTGATTCTTTTTTGCTTCTTTGTCTTGATATTCTTTTTGAAGTTCTTGCCAACGGCTAGACAGATTAGAGGAGGAGAGGGTTTGAATTTTTTTCTCGTTTTCTTCTATGGATTTTTTTAATTTTTCTATTTTATTTAAAAGGTCAGGATTTTCCGTCTCATTTTCAGATATTTCCTGATTTATTTTTTTAGCTTCTATTTGATAAAAATCTTTTTCTAATTGAAATAACTCGCGTTTTAATTCTTGTTTTTTGGCTAATTTTTGGACTTGCCGAGAAAGATAAGATAATTGAGGGCTAATTTCTTTCAAGGCAACTTCGACTTTAGCTAAATTCTCCTTTGCCATTTCAATTTTTTTTTGGGAATTTTCTATTTTTTTAAGATAGGGCTTAACGCCGGTGGCTTCGTTAAAAAATTCTTTTTTCCCCGCGGGAGTCATTTCTAAAAGGCGAATAATTTCTCCTTGACCGATAATGCTATAATTGTATTTACCAAAATTTAATTTAAAAAGTGTATCTTCAATATCTGCCAAGCGCACTTTATTTTTATTAAGTATATAATCACTATCTCCGTTATACCAGAGCCGGCGTTTAATTTCAACTAATGGCCAAATATCTTTATTTGTTTTATTTTCTAAAGTAATACCAACTTCCGCATAATCGGCTCTAGCGCGAAGAGGGGAGCCGGAAAAAATAAGATCTTGGCTGTTGTGGGAGCGAAGAGTTTTATGACCTTGTTCGCCCAAGACCCATTGGATTGCTTCTACGATATTAGATTTCCCACTGCCATTGGGTCCCACAATAGCGGTAATGCCAAAATTTTCCTCATTTGGTCGAGGAAAAATTAATTTTATTTTATCGGCAAATGATTTAAAGCCGAATATCTCTAATTCCTTTAACATATTTTATTTGGGGATTGTTTCCATCGAGAAAGGGCGAGGGAGGCGGCAACGGTTTGCGCTTCTTGTTTACTTTTTCCCTTGCCTTTAGCAATAATTTTATCGCCAAGCATTAAATTAATCGTAAAAATTTTAGCGTGCGAGGGTCCGCTTTCTTCCACTAATTTATAAGTGGGAGTAATACCAAAGCGGTTTTGGGCTATTTCCTGAAAAGTGCTTTTGGCATCTTTGTATAATTCATTTTTTAGAATGAAATTTGCTTTTTTTAAAAGATATTTAGAAAGAAATTTTTTAACCACTTCTATTCCTTGATCCAAATAAAGGGCCCCTATAAAGGCCTCTAATGTATTGGCTAAAATATGTTGTTTCCCTCTGGGGAAAGTAGCGCGCTCTCCTTTGGACAGATAAAGGAATTCGTCAAAATGTAGTTTTTGTGCCAATTCAGCTAAACTTTTGGTATTGACTAAACTTGCCCGGAGGTGAGTTAATTGCCCCTCAGATAATTCAAAGGTAAAATAAAGGTATTCTGTAGTGATTAATTCCAAAACAGCATCGCCTAAAAACTCTAATCTCTCATTTTGGCCATAAATCCAATTTTTACATTCATTGAGATAAGAGCGATGAGTAAAGGCTTGTTGGAATAAATTAATATTTTTAAATTTTAACCCCAATATTTTTTCCAATTGAAATAAATTTTTAGGAGTTGTCGTGTTTTTTTTATCTTTCTTCATCCTTTTTATATTTATTATAGATTGTCCCCAATACACCATTAACAAATTTTCCTGAAGATATATTGCCAAAAATTTTAGCAATTTCCACCGCTTCATTAATGGCTACTTTCGGCGGAACATTTTTTGAAAACATCATTTCCCAGATACTCAAGCGTAAGATATTGCGATCAACAGGAGTAATTTTATCTAAGGGCCAATGAGGAGCAAATTCTTTTATATATGTATCGATTTTATCTAAATTTTTATAAACGCCTAAAACTAATTCTTCAACAAATTCTTTTTCATCAAAATTTTTTGGCGCAAAATATTCAAGATTATTTTTAATAACTTCATTTAAATCCAAAGATTTGCCCAAAATAGAGGTATTAAAGTCCCATTGGGCAAGTATTTGTAAAGCAATCCCTCTGGCAAGATGCCGTGAAGACATAATAGATAATTTAAATCTCAAAATGTAAAATAACCCGAAGAAGCGTGTTAGTCACGCGCTTGTCCTTCTTTTTTCATTTTTTTCTGTTTTTTCTCTTTTTTAGGTAGAATTTCTTTGCCCTTAAAAAATCCGCAATAAGGGCAAATATGATGAGGTTTAATCAATTTTTTGCATTGGGGGCAGGGGATAAGGTTTGGTTTTTTTAACCGCAAATGAAAACGTTTTATTTTTGTCCTGCTTTTAGTGCTTTTTTGTGTTGGATTAGCCATAAAAATTAAAACGCAAAAATCAAATTTCAAAATACAAATTTAAAATTAAAAATAACCTTTTTAATTTTTTTATTATATCTTTTATTCCCTTTTTTGTCAATAAATTAAAGTTTATTAAATTTTAGATTTTGCTATAATATTTTTATGGACAACATTGAGGTTAGCAAAATTTTGGAAGAAACGGCTGATATTTTGGAAATTAAAGGAGAAAATCAATTTCGGGTTGGCGCTTATCGTAAAGCATCGCAGGTTATAGGCACTTTATCTAAAGATATTAATGAAATTTATCGGCAAAATAAATTAGAAGAAATACCCGGCATAGGGAAGAATATCGCCTCTCATATTAAAGAATTGTTAGAAAATGGCAAGTGTCGAGAATTCGAAAGTTTAAAAAAACAGGTTCCTTCTTCATTAATTGAACTTTTAAAAATAGAAGGATTAGGTCCCAAAAAGGTTAAATTTTTATTTGAAAAGTTTAACGTTAAAAGTGTAAGTCAATTGGAAAAATTATTAAAATCTCATTGTTTGGAAAATATTCCGAATTGGGGAGAAAAATCAGTAGAAAATATTTTAAAAAGCTTAAAACTCTATAAAAAATATAAAAAGCGGTTTATTTTAGGAGAAATTTATCCTTTAGCTCAAGATATTTTATTTAAATTAAAAAAACAGAAATATATAGACCAAGCGGAAATTTGCGGTTCTATCCGCCGTATGAAAGAAACTATCGGTGATTTAGATTTTTTAGTTGCCAGCAAAAAACCAGGGAAAGCTATTGATTTTTTTTGTCGAATGAACGAAGTAGGGCGAATTATTGCTAAAGGAGAAACCAAAGTAAATGTTGTTCTAAAAAGAAATATTGACGCTGATTTACGAGTGGTCAACCCTCAAAGTTTTGGCGCAGCTCTTTGCTATTTTACCGGTTCAAAAGCGCATAATATTGTTTTGCGTCGTTTAGCAATGAAAAAGGGATTAAAAATTAATGAATACGGAGTTTTCAAAAAAAACGACAAAAATTTAATTAAAAAAGCTGGCGAAAAAGAAGAAGATATTTATCGTTTATTGGGTTTGTCTTATATTCCTCCTGAACTTCGAGAAAATAGGGGAGAGATTGAGGTGGCGCAAAAAAATCAATTGCCGACTTTAATTAAATCATCAGAAATTAAAGGAGATTTACATCTGCATACCAATTGGTCTGATGGCGATAATTCTATAGAAGAAATAGTTGAAGCTTGTCGCAGTAAAGGTTATAAATACATAGCCATTACTGACCATGCTTCTAATATAGGAGTGGCTAATGGTTTATCCCCAGAAAGAGTGTTAAAGCAGATAAAAGAAATAAGGCGTTTGGATAAAAAGTTTAAGAATATTAAGATTTTAGCTGGTATAGAAGTGGATATTCAAAAAGACGGCAGTTTAGTTTTACCTAATAGTGTTTTGGAAAAACTTGATTTTGTCATTGCTTCTATCCATAGTTCTTTTCATCTTTCCCGGGAAGAGATGACTAAGCGGTTGCTTAAAGCAATGGAAAATCCTTATATTAATGTTATTGGCCATCTTACTGGTCGTTTAATCAATAAACGTGAACCCTATAATTTGGATTTGGGTGCTATATTTAAGCAAGCCCAAAAAAATAAAATTGCCTTAGAGATAAATGCTTTTTTTAATAGATTGGATTTAAATGATATCAATGCCCGGCAAGCCAAAGATATGGGAGTGAAAATAGTTATTAGCACAGATGCTCATAATATTTCTCATTTATCTATGATGGATTACGGTATTTCCCAAGCTCGTCGCGCTTGGTTAGGCAGAAAAGATGTTTTAAATACCCAAAATTTAAATGCTTTTCTCGCCTCAATTTCAAGGCCCTTCCGCATTTAATGAAATATACCTAGTAATGCTTCTAAATTTGGTAAAACAAGGGATATATTAAAAAAATAGATGGATTTCTTTTTAAATATGAAAAAATGTTACCAAGAAGCCTTCCCGGCATAAACCCTTGACGTTTTTAAAAGAAAATATATAATATAAAAACATTTTTTGGCGAAGAGCTAATGAATGTCGTACTCTTTAATTTCGCCTTACAAGGCTTTTACTTCCCGCCAAATTTTGGAAAGGAGTATAGCCGTAAGAAAATATGGGAGTAGGTCGTTTATTAAAATTTTTTTTATCACCATTTGGTGAGGAAGTTTAATTTATGGAAAAGAAACTTTATGTAGGCAGTTTATCTTATAATACTACGGAAAATTCTTTAAAAGATTTTTTTTCTCAAGCAGGTACTGTGGAATCAGTCACTATTATTATGGATAAAATGTCTGGCAGGTCAAAAGGTTTTGGTTTTGTGGAAATGTCTAGCGAAGAAGAGGCTAAAAAAGCCATAGAAATGTTTGATGGAAAGGAATTAGACGGGAGAAGCATTAGGGTAAGCGAAGCAAGACCAATGAAAGAAAGACCTCAAAGAAGAAACTTTGATTATCGTAGATAATTAAAAGAATCTTTTCATTTTTAAACAAAAGAGCCCGTTAAGGGTTCTTTTGTTTTTTAAAAGGGCTTAAAAGAAAAATTTATTTTAAAAGCGGGCCATCGGAATAAGTATTTAAATCAGAATAACTAATAGTAATAATATCGCTCCATTTATAACCCATTTTTTCAAAAACTTCTGCTGAATAAATTGGTCTTTTTGTTTTACCTTCTAATAAATATACTGTTGCTTTGTCTGGAGTTTTGACTAATGTAACATCTTTATATTGAGCGAGTTTAGCTGAGTCAATTATTTTAACATTACTCCAATAATAGCCATAATTTTCAAAAACAGAGGGGCCGGGAATCCAGTGTTTTTTATTATTATAAATAGCATATATTTTGTCGTCCCCTTTAGCTTTAACTAAAGCAGTTGGTTTAGTGTAGAAAGAAGGAGGAAAAAATTCTTCGTGGGAGGGGGGAGATTGAATTATGGGAGAAGGAACGGGATTTTCGGTTTTTTCGTTGTTAAGAGAAGAATTATCATTAGAGATATTTTCATTAGATTCATTAGAAGGAGGAGGCGTTTGTTTGGTGGTAAAAAATAAATTTGAAGAAGACACTTTGTTACCAAAAATATCAGAAGAGGTAATCTTAAAGATATAAGTTGTGTTTGGTTTAAGATTTTCTAAAACAAAAAAATGCTCTAATTTTTTAGGAGGTTTGGATTTGAGGGTATTACGGCAACGTGTTCCTTCTCCCCAGCAAATTTCACCGGTGGTAATACGATTTGTTCGCCAACTAATAATAGCGCTATTCTCGGTGATATTTTGGTCATTATCGGAAATAGGGGAAATGTACGAGATTGACAAGGGTTCTTTATCTGCCTTAACATTATTATCCGTAATAAAATTCAATATTCCCGAAGAGCCAACATTTCCTGAAGAATCTCTTGATTCAAAGTAAAAATAATATTGAGTACTAGAAGACAAGCCAGTTAAATCTATTTCGTGAAAGGTTTGATATGCGGATGTTTTCTTTTGTTTTTTGCATTCTTGTGTAGTGCCGTATTTAAAAGTATCTTTAGCTGGTTCATCGGTTTCCCAACTGATAGTAGCGGTAGTGGCAGTAACAGAAACGATTTTTATATCTTTAATTTTTGGCGGATAGATGTCTTTATATTTTTCCGTTTTGAAATAAAGGTCATTAGAAAAAATTTGTTCGCCTGAAAGACTTGATGCCATTACTTTAAAATGATAAGTTGTTTCAGGTAAAAGATTGGTTAAAGCAACTTGATGAGAAGTGCTTTGGTCGTATTCGGAATAAGTCCAATAAATATAATTGTCTTTTTCTAAGCCAAATTTTACCATTCCCTTACTTGTTTCATTTGTTTGAAAAGTTATTATTGCTGAATTATCGGTAATTTCAGAAATATTTATATTAAGAATTTGAAAAGAAGCCGCTTCAAGCGGTGAGAAGATAAAGAAAGAAACTAAAAAAAACCCTAAAACAGATTTTTTATTTATTAAAGACATAATTTATTTTTTCAAAAATCATTTTAATTATACAAAATTTTAGGCTTTTGTCAAGAAGGTTGCTTATTTTTTAAAAGCATATATAATAAAAGTATCAATAAAGGTCGCCTATAGAGAATTATATATAAATTAAACTAATTTTATGACAGCAGTAATAATAATATTAGTTGTGGCGCTTCTTGTTGTTTTATTCCTTTTAAAGAAGAGAAAAAAAGCAGAATCTATGCCTAAAAAAGAAGAAGAACCAAAAGAAGAGAATAAAGAAGAAATGTAATATGGCGTTTTTAGCAATAAAATATAAGGGGGCAAGGGCTACTTGTCCCCTTTTTTATTTTTGCTATAATATAAATAATGTGAAAATTAAACATCAAATGCAAACTGATAATGTAAAATACGAAATTGAAGTTAATAACAAGATAAAAGCGCCGATTAAAGAAGAAGAAATCAAAAAAGAGGCGGAAAAAATTTTACAAGAATTATTTCCTTCAATCAAATTTTTATCCCCCCTTTCTATTGCCTTAGTAGATAAAAACACCATTAGGGCGCTTAATAAAAAATATCGGAAATTAAATAAAATTACCAATGTTCTAACCTTTGGCGCTATAGGAGAAGATTTAATGGAAATTGTTATTTGCTGGGACAGAATAAAAAAAGAGGCGGATAGGGCAAAAATCTCCCTTAAAGAATATTTTGAATATGTATTAAGACACGGAATTGAAAATTTAAAACTTGCGGTTGAAACTTAAAACTTGTAACGTCAGAAAAATTCAAAATTTTCGAAGGAATTTTTACATTTTAATTTTTTATTATATGCGTCTTGAAATTATAACTGGTATCGACCTCGGTTCAAAAACAATTAGAATTGCCGTGGGCGAGAAAGACCCAAAAACAAAAAAAATAAAAATTATCGGCGCAGCAGAAGGGGAATCAGAGGGCATTTCTAAAGGAGTTATTTCTAATTTAGAAGATACGATTTCCTCTATTTCCAAAGTAGTGGAAAAAACGGAAAGAATAATTGGTACATCTATTGAAAGGGCTAATATTGGTATTTCGGGAACACACATTATTTCTGAAGAAAGCAAAGGTGTAGTGGCTGTTTCTCGAGCCGATGGAGAAATATCGCCAGAAGATGTGGCTAGGGCTTTAAGTGCAGCTCAAATTATTGCTACTCCGCCAAATTATGAAATTCTTCATATTATTCCGCGAAGCTATACTATTGATAGTCAACCAGGTATTAAAGATCCTGTAGGTATGACAGGCTCTCGATTAGAAGTTGATGCTCAAGTTATTTTAGGATTATCCAATCAAATTAAAACACTAAATAAAACATTTTATCGGGTGGGCATAGAAGTTAATGAATTTATTTTTTCGATTTTAGCCTGTGCTGAATCTGTTCTTAATCGAGAGCAAAAAGAGTTGGGGGTTGTTTTAGTTAATCTCGGAGAAACAACAGCAAGTATGGCTGTTTTTGAAGAAGGAGATATTCTAAAAGCTAATGTTTTACCCATAGGTTCTCGCCATATTACTGCTGATATTGCTATTGGTTTGCAGATTCCTATGAAATTAGCAGAGAAAATAAAAATTAATTATGGCACAGCCAAACCAGAGACAGTTCCTAAATATGAACAAATTAATCTTAGCGAATTAGATGAGAAGATAAAAACAATAGTGAGCAGGAAGGAGGTAGCAGAAATTATTTCTGCTAGATGCGAGGAAATTTTTAATCTTGTGGACGAAGAATTGAAAAAAATTGGCCGTAGCGGGAAATTGCCAGCAGGAGTGGTTTTAACCGGCGCGGCAGCTCAGCTTGACGGCATAGCGGAATTAGCAAAACGTGTTTTTAAATTACCAACATCGATTGGATTCCCTTCGGGTTATGATACGGCTATTGATAAAATCAATGACCCCAGTTTTTCTGCAGCTATTGGTTTGGTGTTATGGAATCCAGCTTATTCAATAGAATCTTCTCCTAAAGGGACAATGGGATTAAAATTTAAAAATTGGGTTAAAAATTTATGGCCGAAATAATAAAAAGTCAAAAATCTCTTGCCTACCATCAGGTAGAAAAAAACAAAAGCCAAAATGATAAATTAAAAGTTAAAGATAAAAAGATAAAAAAAGAAATAAATAAATCAGATAAATTAACCAATAAAAAATATTACGGGCCAAGGATTAAGATTATAGGGGTAGGGGGAGCAGGGGGGAATATAGTAGCGCGGCTTAGAAAGAAAAGTAAAGCTGATGGTTTAGATTATTTAGCCATTAATACTGATAAACAAGCATTAAGCGCGCTTCCTAGATTGATTAAGAAAATAATAATTGGTCAAAAAATTACCGGGGGATTGGGAGCAGGAATGAATCCGGATATTGGCCGAGCAGCGGCAGAAGAAGATGAAGAAATTATAAAAGAAGAGATAAAAAAAGCAGATATGGTTTTTATTTTAGCTGGTTTTGGCGGAGGGACGGGTACAGGGGCAACACCAGTGATTGCTGAAATAGCCAGAAAATTGGGAATTTTAACAGTGGTTTTGGCTATTCGTCCCTTTTCTTTTGAAGGGGAAGAACGGCTTTCTATCGCCGAAAACGGTTTTAAGGAAGTTCTTAATTTTGTAGATACGGCTATTTTTTTATCTAACGAACAATTATTCAGTCATTTGCCAGAAGGGGTTTCTCTTTTAGAAGGTTTTGATATAGCGGATAATATTTTTTCTGACGGACTTTTAGGAATTTTTAATATTTTGATTGAACCAGGTTTAATTAATCTTGATTTTGCTGATCTTAGAGTTGTTTTAGAAAATGGCGGGCAAGGTATTTTGGCTATTGGCGAAGGGGAAGGAGATAAGAAAGATGAAGAAATTATAAAGGGTTTATTGAAAAATATTCCTCCTGATTTTCTATTGAAAAATTCAAAAAGAATTTTTTATGCCATAACAAGTAGTCCTTCTTCGGCTTTTAGTGAAATCCAAAAAATTATTGAAAAAATTAAAGAATTGTCTAATCCTGAAGCTAAAATAATTTTTGGCATTTCCATTGATTTAAAATTACACAATAAAGTGAAAGCAACTCTCATCGCTACATCTTCCGATAATTCCTCAACCTTTTTGGCATCTAATTACAAACCCATAGAACAGAAAGATAAGGAAAAAGATAAAAATAAATCGGAGGATTATGCTGATTTTGAAAAAAAGGAGGACAAACAAAAAATATTTGAAGAGACAAAAAATCAAAAGTATCAAGATTCTTTATACGATGAATTGGATATTCCCGCTTTTATTAGGCGCCGTCTGCATAAATAAAGCGATTTTTTCAAAATTCACGAGTCAAAAGCAAGAATCAGAAAAAATTTATAATTTTAGATTTATTCAATAATTTATGTCAAAACCAACAGATTCATATAAAGCAGAATCAATTACCATTTTAGAAGGGTTAGCAGCTGTTCGTCGCCATCCGGCAATGTATATTGGTTCAACTGGCATAGCCGGCCTCCATCATCTTGTATACGAAGTTTGTGATAACGCGTTAGATGAAGTTATTGCTGGCTATGGTAAAAATATTATTGTTGACCTTTTAGATGATAATATGGTGAGAGTGAGTGACGATGGTAGGGGTATTCCTGTTGATATTCATAAGCCTACAGGACTTTCGGCGTTAGAAGTGGTAATGACCCGTTTGCATGCTGGGGCTAAATTTTCTCAAGATATTTATAAAGTATCGGGCGGTTTGCATGGTGTAGGAGTCGCAGCGGTTAATGCCTTGTCTTCTTATCTTAAAGCAGAGGTTAAAAGAGACGGTTATCTTTACGAACAAACTTACCGCCAAGGTAAACCGGAAACAAAAGTTAAAAAAGTCAAAAAGGCGGAAGGCACAGGGACAATAATTACTTTTCAACCAGATGTGTCTATTTTTGGCAACATTGAGTTTAATCTTAAAACTATTCTTGCCCATCTTCGCCAGCAAGCATATCTTACTTCCGGAGTAAAAATACAAGTAAATGATTTTAGAAAAAAGAATTACAATCCTTATACTTTTTATTTTGAGGGAGGAATAAGATCTTTTGTGCGATATCTTAATCGAACAAATAAACCTATTTCAGAAGAAATTTTTTATGTGAGTAAAGAGGTGGATAAAGTTTTTGTAGAAATCGCTCTTCAATATGTTGATGATTATAAAGAAAATGTTTTGGGTTTTGCTAATAATATTTATACCGTCGATGGAGGAACACATTTAGTTGGTTTTAGAACAGCATTAACTCGGGCATTAAATAGTTTTGCTCGAAACAAAGAATTATTAAAAGAAAAAGATATTAATTTAACAGGAGATGATGTTAAAGAAGGACTTACCACTATAGTAAGTGTTCGTTTACCTCGTCCTCAATTTGAAGGACAGACAAAAGGGAAACTTGGCAATGAAGAGATAAGAAGCATTGTAGACAATGTTTTTTCTACTGCCTTTAAAACATATTTAGAAGAGCATCCCAAATCAGCGGGAGCTATCATAAATAAATGCCTTTTAACATTAAGAGCGAGGAGAGCGGCTAAAAATGCCAAAGAAGCAATTCTTAGAAAGGGATTACTTGAATCGTTTTCTCTTCCCGGCAAATTATCCGATTGTTCTTCCGGGGAGGCAGCTATATCTGAACTTTATATTGTAGAAGGGGACAGCGCTGGTGGTTCGGCTCGTCAGGGGAGAGATCCAAGATTCCAAGCAATATTACCCTTAAGGGGGAAAATTTTAAATGCTGAACGGACAAGAATGGAAAAAATTTTAGTCAATGAAGAGTTAAAATCTTTGATTATTGCTTTAGGAACAAATATTGGGGAACAATTTAATATAAATAAACTTCGTTATCACAAAATTATTATTATGACCGATGCTGATGTTGACGGCTTGCATATTAGAACACTTCTCCTGACTTTTTTTTGGCGATACTTCCCTGAATTAATAAAAGGCGGTTATATTTATATTGCTTGTCCGCCTCTTTATCGGATAAATTATAAAGGAAAAAATTATTATGTTTATAGTGATGAAGAAAAAGAAAAATTAATAAAAAAAATAACTTATAAAACGCCATCTTCTAAAGCAGAAAAGTCAAGTTTTAAGATTAAAAAATTGGAAGAGAAAAAATCAGGAGAAGAGAAAATTGATATCCAAAGATATAAAGGATTAGGAGAAATGAACCCTGATGAATTATATACCACAACAATGGATCCAGAAAACAGAATTTTAAAACTTGTTACTGTGGAAGACGCTACTCAAGCCGATGAAATTTTTGAAATTTTAATGGGGGAAGATGTTGAGGCAAGAAAACATTTTATTCAAGTTCACGCTAAACAAGCAGAAAACATAGATGTGTAAAAATTTTTATTTTAATAATAATTTTAATTTTTAATATTTAATTTTTAATTTTATTATGTTTGATGCAGTTACTGTGGGGGGAACGGTTCAGGATATTATTTTTATTACTAAAGAAGGAAAAACTATTTCAAATTACAATGATCCTCTTTGTCAAAAATTGATGGGATTTGAGGAGGGGGCAAAAATTTATAGTAAAGAAGTATATTTCACTTCAGGCGGAGGAGCAGCCAATTTGGCTGTCGGTTTAAGTAGATTTGGCGTTAAAACAAGTATTTTATCTCGTCTCGGTAAAGATGATATAGGGAAAACAATTATAAGCAATTTAAAAAAAGAAGGAGTGGACACTTCTAACATTCAGTTAGATTCACATTTATCAACGGGTATTTCTTTTATTGTAAGTTTCCCTAAATCTCCCAAACAAATTATTTTTTCCTATCGCGGAGCGAACGATAAATTAAAAGTTCCAACTCAAAAAATTTCTACTCGCTGGTTTGTTGTTTCTTCTTTAAGTTTTTCTCATTGGACAAATATTTTAGATTATATAATTTCTCAAAAATGCGAAATTCTTTGGAACCCGGGAATTTCTCAAATTAGAATCCCGTTTTTTGTTTTCAGTAAATATCTTAAACAAATAATGATTTTTGTGGTTAATGAAGATGAAGCGCGAGAAATAGTTTTTAGAAAAAACAAAATAAAAAAAATATCCCTTAAAGAAGTTATAAAACAAATTTATTCTCTTGGTCCAAAAATAGTAGTTGTCACTCAGGGAAAGAATGGAGCAACTGCTTTTGATGGAAAAAATTTTTATTTTAAAAAAGCCAAGAAAACAAATATTATAAACGTGACCGGAGCAGGGGACGCCTTTAATAGCGGTTTTTTGGCTTATTATATGAAGTATGCTTCAATTAATAAGGCTTTGGAAGGCGGAATTTTAAATAGTGCGGCAGTTATTTCTCAAATTGGCGCGCAAAAAGGACTATTTAAAATAAATTAGAATTTCTATTTTCATCTTTTGATTTATATCTTTAAGATTTAATTTTTAAGATATCATTATGTCTACTTTTATTAAAGTTCCTGTTGAGATTTCGGCAAGACATATTCATTTGTCAAAAAAAGATTTAGATAACCTTTTCGGCAGAGGATATAAATTAAAAAAATTACGGTCTCTTTCTCAACCAGGGATGTTTGCTGCTGAAGAAACAGTAGTTATTTGTAATAAGCAAAATTGTTTAAAAAATGTCAGAATTTTGGGACCAATTCGCCCTCAAACACAAATAGAAATTTCTCAAACAGACGCTCGAGCGCTTGGACTAAAACCGCCCCTTAGAATTTCTGAAGATATTAGAGGTAGCGCTGGCTGTCAAATAAAAGGGCCCAAAGGAACTATTGATTTAAAAGAAGGCGTTATTATTGCTTGGCGACATCTTCATTGCCCGTTATCTTTTGCCAAAAAATATAATTTAGAAAAAAGAAAATTTGTTTCTATTAAAATAAATAATCAGCGGTCATTGACTTTTCATAAAGTATGGTTGAGAATTAGCCCAAATTATAGATTGGCTTTTCATTTAGATACTGACGAGGGTAATGCCGCGGGAATAAAAAAAATAGCCAGAGGCTATTTAATACTATAAAATAATCATTTTAATTTAAACAATCCCGGTTTTTGAGCGGGATTTTTTATTTGGTCGCAATTACTGAACGAGGGAATTTAATTTTTACTTTACAAATTTTAGAATTGGAAAGACCGACTGTTTTGGCTTTAAATATGGCTAACTTACTCAAGGGCGAAAGCGAGGGCGGGGCAGGAATTCCTTTCCCCCAATTCCTTTTCCTTATTTTTACTCTACGGCTATACGACGTACATAAACGTAAATTGAAGAAAGGTAATAATCATAAGGGGTAACTTTTAAAGTATACTCTCCCGCCTGGTTAGGAGTAAAATAAAGTTTTCTCGTAATTGAAGTAACTTTTCCATCAAAATTACGAGGCCTTGTAAAAGGTTCTTCTTTGCTAATATAAATTATTGTTTTTTTATCAGGATTTTTTAATTCTATTTCTACTGAGAATTTTGGATCCGGCAATTCTATTTGAGGCATAACTTGAACTTCTAAAATCATTTTTTCATTTATTGCCTCTGTTAAAGAAAATTTGACCGTGGTTGGCGTCCCAGGCACTATACAAGAGGGATCCAAAGTTCCCTTTTCCCCCACCGAAGTATTTATTAATAAAACTGATGTACAGGGAAATTTATTTTGCCAGACAATTGGATATTTCTTTTCTTCTTTGGTCCCCAGAAAAATACCGGCAGCTAAAGCTCCAATTGTCAGTAAAATCCCACAAATAATAATAATTGTTTTTTCTTTTTTAGAAGCGTGTTTATATACCTTTTTTGTTTCTTTAAAAGATTTTTCTTCTTTCGCTGTTTTTTTCTTATTAATTTCCAAAGCAAAACCAACATTAAATTTGGTTAAAATTAATAAAATTGCTGATTTGAGTTGTATTAAAAGCATTAAGATAATATCAACGAAACCAGCCCAAAAAATAAAATCAATAACTTTTCCTTGAATAGTGAAACCAACAAAATTATTAATTACTTCCGGAAATACCCATACAAAATTAGGGTCTACTCCCAAATTAAAAGAATTAAAAAATTGATAAGCATGAGTATAATAAAAATAAGCGATAAAAGAAAAAATACCTATTTGAAGCCAAGGTGGAGAAAAAAGTGATAACAACTCGGCTGTCGTACCAACCACAAGGAAAATACCCAAAAGTATCTCAAACAAATACTGCCCTTGGTTAAAATTCAATTTGCTTTGAATAATAATAAGAACAAAAATCCCTATCCCTACAAAACAAAATAGCCATAAAAGCAAAGAAATAATTTTTGAAAAAATATTCCAAATAATTTTTCCAAAGGAAACGTTCATATTTTTATTTTACGTTGCTTCACGAATTGTTACATCAATATATTCAATGCCGTAGCTATAAGGAGTAATTTTTAAGGTGTAATCTCCTGCTTTTTCAATAGTAAAATTAAATTCTTTAAAAGAATTAGAGTTTTTATTTGGAGAATTAGGAATAGATCCTTTTAAAATTTCTTCTTTTTCTAAGTAAATAATTGTTTTTTTGTCAGGATTTTTTAATTCTACTTCAACAGAGGCCTCTGGCGAATTTTTCCCTTCTTGAATAAGAGGTTGCATAGCAACCATTAAATATAAAATTAATTTTTCATTTTCTTTCTCTAATGGAATAAGAGCTGTTTTTGTTTCTCCTGGTTTAATCGAGGAAGGAAGTAAATTGTCTTTTTTACCACAATCTTCTTTATAACAAATAGCTGTTCCAGGAAATCTGCCTCGCCAAATAGCAGGATGTTTTATCTCTTGTTGATCCGCAAACCAAACAATGGTAAAAATTACTCCTACAGCAAGCGCCATAGTAAAAAACATTATAAAAAGAGGATTTTGAAATATGTTTCGTTTTTTGGGCATTTTTTTTAATTTCTATAGTTTTAAAACCAAAAGATTCAATTCGCATTACTAAACGAAGTACGAACCTTTTTTGAGTAAAGTCCTGAATGATTGCCGTGCTTTGCGGGCAGACACCAAAACGGAACGCTCGGGCGGGGCGAGTGAGTGAACAAATTCCTCACAAAATTCGTAATGTTTAGATTGGTCGGGGTAGCCGGACTTGAACCGGCGACCTCATCGTCCCGAACGATGCGCGCTACCACTGCGCTATACCCCGCTTGCTTTAATTGTAAAAGATTATGGTAAAAAGTCAAAATATGCCAAATACTCCTTCTGCTGGTTTGTCATGGAAATTTTGGATTTTAATATCTTGTTTTCGTTTTATAAATTGCTAAAATATTATTATGAGCCAAAAAACACAAAATATATTATTAGAGATAATTTATTTTGGCAGCGCCCTGATTTTGTTTTTGCCTCTTTTGGTCTTAAAAACCACTATATATCCTTTTATTTTTCCCAAGGTTATTTTTTTTCAAATTATTGTAGAAATTATTTTTGCTGTTTGGCTGGGATTGGCTATTTATGAGCCAAAATTTCGCCCAAATTGGAAAAACCCAGTGCTTATAAGTTTAATTGTTTTTGTAAGTTTTTTAATTCTTTCGGGTATTTTTGGCTTGGATATTTATCGTTCTTTTTATTCAACTCAAGAAAGAATGACAGGCATATTAACTTGGTTGCATCTTTTGATTTGGTTTATAATACTTTCGTCTGTTTTTACACAAGAAAAAGAAATTAAAAAATTAATTTGGATAACGCTAATTGTTTCTTTCTTGGTTGGTTTATACGGCATTGGCCAACGTTTTGGTCTGTCATTTTTGATAAAAGATAAAAATGTGCGATTGACCTCTACTTTGGGTAATCCTATTTTTTTGGGTGTATATAGTATGATGCACTTTTTTCTGGGCCTTTTTTTGTTTTTAAAAGAAAAGAGAAAAATTCGTTTTTTCACTTTGGCTTTATCTATTTTTAATTTAGTAATTATGTTTTTGGCTGCTTCAAGGGGGGTGATGCTGGCTACTATAATTGGTATAATACTTATAATTGGAGTGATGATTTTTACTTTAAAAAAACGAAAATTAAGGAATATTTTAAGCATTTTATTTGTTATTTTTATTATCAGTGTTGTTTCAATTATTATTTATATTCAGGGTAAACCATTACCCCAAAAAGCGCCTTATGCTTTAACTCGTTTATCTAATTTAATGGGTTCAGCTGAAGATAGATTAATTGCTTGGGGAATTGCCAAGAATGGTTTTGAAGAAAAGCCATTTTTAGGTTGGGGTTGGGCTAATTATAACTTAATTTTTAATAAATATTATAACCCCTATTTTTTAGAAAAAGGCCTGTCAGCCACTTGGTTTGATCATTCTCATAATCAACTTTTAGATATTTTGGCGTTAAGTGGAATTTTAGGATTTTTAGCTTATCTCTCTATTTTTTTAACCATTTTAATTATTTGGGGAAAATTTTTGAAAGAAGCGGATAAACAGGACAAATTGGCTATTTCTGTTTTATCCACTTTGAATATAGCATATTTTATTCAAAATATTTTTGTTTTTGATACACCAGCGCCTCTTTTTATTTTTATTTTTAATTTAGCTTTATTTTCTTTTTATAGTCAAAAACAATATTCTTCTAAAAATCTTGTTAAAGAAAATAAAAAAAATAAATTTCCTTTGCCAATTTTTATTTTTTTAATTATTTTATTTTTATCTTTTTCTCTTTGGTCTTTTAATTTTTCTCCTTTTAATCAATCTAAATTAGGCGCGCAAGCAAATCAGGCGTCAAAAGTTGATTTTAGCCAAAGTATTTATTTATTTAACAAATCTTTGGAAAAAAGCACTTTTACTGCGCCAGAAATTAGGGCTCTTTTAGCTAAAACAATAAGCGATAATAAACCACCCAAAGTTTCTACTGATACTTATAATATTGGTTTGGAATTGGCTATTTCCCAAATGGAAAAAAACGTTAAAGAACATCCTTTGGATGCCCATTATTGGCTATATTTAGGTCAACTTTACGGGCTTTCTAGCGATCAAAATAATAAAAATCTTGATTTAGCTGAAGAAGCGCTAAAAAAGGCATTTTCTCTTTCACCTAAACGGCAAGAAATATATTATGAATTAAGTAATATATATCTTTTAAAACGAGAACCAGCAAAAGCTTTAGAATGGGCGAGACAAGCTGTTATTTTAGATGGAAATGTGGGAATGAGCTGGTGGCATTTAGCCGTAGCTTATCTTGTTTCTGGAGAGAAAATAAAAGCCACAAAAGTTCTTGATAAAGCTGTTTGGCAATTTGGTTATTATAGGCCGGGATTAGATAAATATTTTGCTGATGCTTATAAAGAAGCGGAAAATTATGAGCGGGCTATTTATTTCTGCGATAAAGCCGTGGTAAATGAGCCGAAAGATTTAGAAGGTTCAATTTTTTGTTTTACTTTAGCTAAACAAAAAGGGAAAGAAGATAAAGCCAATTATTATTTTTCAAAAATTAAAGAGCAAGATGAAGAATTAGCTGAACAATTGGCCGGAATATAGAATAAATAAAATTTTAAATCCGAATTTTAGAAAATTTAAAAGTTAAAATGAGATTAAATCTTAAAATTCAAAAAATTAAAACCTAAATTTTGATTTATTATGGCGTTTTTTAGGACAATTAAAAATATTAAAAATCTTTACGGGAAACGAGTTTTAATGCGCGTTGATTTTAATTTTACCCTAAAAGACGGAAAACCCATAGATAGTTTTCGTTTAAAAGCCATATTTCCTACTTTAGAATTTTTAAAACCATTTAGAACAAAACTAATTTTAATCAGTCATTTTGGCGAACCCAAGGGAAAATTTGATAAAAAATATAGTTTAGAGCCTATAGCTAAATGGCTATTAAACCAAGATAAAATTTTTCAAAACTTAAAATTTATTGTCAATCCGTTTGAGAAAGAGGGGAGAGAAGCAATCCAAAATTTGAAAGAAGGAGATATTGCTCTTTTAGAAAATATCCGCTTCTGGAAAGGAGAAGAAGAAAATAATCCAAAATTTGCGCAAAAATTAGCTAATTTTGGGGATATTTATATTAACGAAGCATTTTCTGTTTCTCATCGAGCACATTCTTCTATAACGGGATTACCTAAAATTTTACCCAGTTACGCTGGGATAAATTTTGAAAATGAAGTTAATAATTTAAATCAAGTTTTAAAAAAATATCATCATCCTTTTACTCTTATTTTAGGAGGAGCAAAAATTAGCACTAAACTTGGTTTGCTTTTAAATTTTAAGAACAAAGCAAATTTTATTCTTATTGGCGGCGCTATGGCTAACACTTTTTTAAAAGCAAAGGGATCCAATATAGGCAATTCTTTAATAGAAGAAACAATGCTTTCAAAAGCCAAAGAAATTCTAAAACAAAAAAATTTGATTTTACCTAATGATGTGATGATAAAAATGAGAAATAAAAAAATACGAATTATAGATATTGACAAATTAAACGATTTAAAGCATAATGATTTTAAGATATTGGATATTGGCCCGAAAACGATAAAAAAATTTTCTGATATTATTAAAACATCTAAAGAAATAATTTGGAATGGACCATTAGGTTATTTTGAGGAGAAACCCTTTACTCAAGGAACGGTAAAAATAATTCAAAGTATTTTGTCTAATAAAAAGGCGAGAATAACTATTGGTGGGGGAGAAACCATAGTTTGCCTTGGACAGGCAAAGGTTAAACGTCCGATGCCAAATGCCGAAAATAAAATATTCGTTTCTACTGGAGGAGGGGCGATGCTTGAATTTTTAAGCGGGAAAGAATTACCCGGTTTAATCGCCTTGACAAAAAATAAGGATTTGGTAAATTTAAATAAATAAAATAATTTAGCCGAAGAAAGTAGGGGATTATAACAATCTTAAAAATCCTATTGAGGCAAAACATTAGACCTACTTTCTTCTTTATACTGTAGGTTTTTTATATAATTAAAAAATAAATTTTACCTTTACTAAACAGAAATTTGTTTTCGTGGTAATCCCTCGCTACCGCTCCGAGCTTTGACAAATAATACTCGCTCGCTTCGGGGAGCCCTCTAAAATTCCGCTCGCTTTGCTCGCTCCAGTTTTAGTTTCCCTCTCGCTCGCTTCGTTTATTTGTTACAAATCTCTCCGCTCAAACGCTCGGGATTAGACGAAAACAATTAATTTTTTCCTGCCCACCTATTGGCAGGCAGGGATTTTTGATTTTTTTTATGCCTAAAACACGTCAAGAAAAAGAAAATCTTATTAAAAATTTGTCTTATGATTTAAATGAGGCAAAAATTGTGGTTTTTACTAATCATTTAGGTTTGAATGCCAATGAATTAAATAGTTTAAGGAAAATTTTAAGAGAAAATGAATGTAAATACCAAGTAGTTAAAAAAACCCTTTTAAAAAAGGTTTACCAAAATAAAAATATAGAAGAAGAGATAGATAAACTTGAAGGAGGAGTGGGAGTAATTTTTAGTTTTGGAGACGAGATTAAGGGGCCCAAAGCAGCTCTTAAATTTTCAGAGGAAAAAGCAAAATTTAAGATAAACGGGGGAATTTGGAATAAAAATTATTTAACTGGAAACGAAATTTTGTCTTTAGCTAATTTACCTTCTAAAAAAACGCTTTTATCCCAAGTTGCGGGTAATATTAGTTTTCCCTTAAAACGATTAGATTATATTCTTAAATATAATTTACAAAGGTTGATTTTAGTTTTAGAATCTTTATCTAAATAATTTTTATATTTTTTATTATGGTTGAAGAAAAACAAAAACAAGAAGAAAAAAAAGAGGCAAATGAAGTGCCTTTAAAGTTTCAGAAGATTGTTGAAGAAATAGAAAAATTGAATGTTTTGGAGCTTAGCGAGTTAGTTAAGGTTCTGGAAAAGAGATTTGATATTTCTCCTATGCCGATAGTAAGCGGAGCGATAGGGGTGGCTTCTGAAGCGCCAGAGAAGAAAGGTGAAGAACAAACTGTTTTTAATGTGGAATTAGCTGATGCGGGAACGAATAAAATCGGAGTGATTAAAAGCTTAAGAGAAGTTATTCAGATTGGTTTAAAAGAAGCTAAAGATTTAGTTGATAATTTACCCAAAGTTGTTAAAGAGGGGGTTAATAAAGAAGAGGCCGAAACATTAAAGAAAAAGTTTGAAGAAGCGGGGGCGAAAGTGAATTTAATCTGAAATTTGATATATTTCTGTTCCGGCAAGCAAGGTTATAACCCCATTTTTTTCTTCTATGCTTTTTAGGTTGGCAAAAGCAGGATTTTTATATTGGCTTACAAGCTCTCCTTCTTTATTATAAATAATAATTCTTTCTGTTTCTTTATCAGTAAAATAAAGATTATCTGTTTCAGAATGGGTATAAAGAAGAGCAGCGTTTTCTATTTCAGGGAAAACGTCTTTTTGTTTAAATTCTTTTTGTTCGCCGAGATAAAATTTGCTTATTATCCCGTCATTTCTTAGTAAATAGATATTGCCATTTATAGCAAAAGAAGCAATATTAGTGAAATTTCTTGGTTGGTTTTCCAATATCCAAGGCGTTCCTTTGGAAAAACCAATAATTGTTTCGGGGTATTTAAAAATTTGATGGGCTGTTTTGTCTAAAACATAGAGCCTGCCACCGTAAAGAGAAATATCGGAAATTTCAGTATTATTTTGAGCTAATTCAATTGTTAGAGGAGTATAAGTTTTAGTTTTTAAATTAAAACGGCCAATATGTTTTGTCTCATCTAAAACCAAAAGATTGTCTTTATCCCAAGATATTAATTTATCAATTGTTGTTTTACCCTCTAAAGAAGTAGAGTAAAGAACAGATTTTTTGTTTAAAAGATTTATTTGCCAAAGATGATTTGTTGTTTTATTGATTACATAAAAATAATCGCCATTCATTAATAAATTTGTTGGATTAAAGTTGATTTCTAAATCTTTAAGGCTAAACAAAGGAGTCAGATCAATTGTCTGATATTTAAAGTATTGATTTATTAAAGCAAGCCATTCTTTTTTTAGGTCAGCATATTTTTCTTTTTGTAATTCATTGTTTTGGGGGAATTCTTCTAAAATTGTTTCCATTTCTTTTAAAATAGTTTTTATTTCTCCCCCTGTTTGAACTACAGACAATTGTTCTTTTCTAAGATCGAATTCGGTTTGCGTCTCGGTAAGAAGTTGTTCTTCTTTTTTAATTTGAGAATTCTTTTTTGAGACGCTAATATTTTGAGCGAAAATAATTAAAGCAATGATAATTAAAATAAAAATAGCTTTTTGAAGAGAGCTTAAATGAGGCAATCGCACCTTTTTATTTTTTAAGGGTTGTTCTATCTTATAACCATTTTCTGGGACAAGATTAGCTAACTCTTTTTTGGGCGGTTTTACTTTAACTTCTTTAATCTCTTTAACCTCTTTTTTTTCAGGTTTTAACTGTTCTTCCTTTTTATTTTCCGCTAAAAGTTTTTTTTCATCTTCTTCCTTATTATTTTTTGTTTCTTTCATTTGAATAATAAGCCCCTCTAAATTAAAATTAAAAGAAGAAGAACGATTTTCCAAAACAGCTTGAAATTCTAAAGGATTATTTGTTTTAAGCAATTCAGATATTTTATCTTCAGCAAAATAATCAAAGATATTTTCTAAAGTAAAAAACAAGGTATCTCCTTCGGATAAATTTCCGCTGATTATATTAATAAATTTTTTATCCTTTTCTTTCTCTTTGGGCTCGAGAAATTCAAATTGATTATCAGAAACTAAAAAAATTTGAAACCCGCCGAATTTAGAAGAAAATATTTTTTCTTCAACAGCAAGAACTAAGCATAGCTCCATATTCTCAAAATATAATTTTTGAGAACGGAGTATTTCCCTTTTAAGCCAATCGTTGATTTTATTGAGCAAATTTTCAAAACCATCTTCCGGGGATTTAATTGATTCTATAGGGTTATAATAAATATCTTCTATTTGTATTAAAATTTTTTTTATAAATTCTTTAATTTCATCCTTTTCGTTTTTTAGGGGAGGGGAAGAAAACCAAAAATTGCTCATTAAATAAATATTGCCAAATTTTTGGAATTTACCAGTTGGCTCAATAGAGCGAATTAAGGGATAATTTTTCGCTTCAAGATTGTCGTCCCAGCAAAAATATGAGATTTGTGTTTGCATAATTATTATGTTTTGCTAAAATGATATAAAGAATTTTAATTATAGTATACAAAAAACAAAAAAATGTGCAACTTCAAAATAAGGTCTTCACTTTTTGACATTTATTATGTTTTTATATTTTAACACTTTAGGAGATAAAAAAACAATTAAGGTTTTGGGAGCCAAAAAAGATGATGAAATTTGCTTTTTTGCTCCTAATAATTCACAAGAGCATATTTTACTATATTTAAATAAATTGCAAAAAAGGGCAGGATTTGATTTAAAAGATATAAAAGGAATAATGGTGAATCAAGGGCCAGGTTCTTTTGCCGGAATTCGCAAGATTTTAACCATAGTTAATGTTATGGGGTGGTGTTTGCAAATTCCTGTACAGGGAGTTTCTTTAGAGCGAGAGAAAACAGAAGAAGAAGCGGTCAAAAAAGCATTAGCGAAAATAAAAAGAAAAAAAACAGGAAGTTTTGCTATGCCCGTGTATAAGATTTAATATTAAAAGAGGCCTTGTCAATTTTAATTAAATATGTTAATCTAAAATCAAA
Source organism: Parcubacteria group bacterium ADurb.Bin159 (assembly GCA_002070355.1). Taxonomy (NCBI): domain Bacteria; species Parcubacteria group bacterium ADurb.Bin159. The sequence continues at coordinate 54,444 of MWDC01000002.1, forward strand.
AATAAAGTTTTTAAAAAATTAATTAAAAATTTATATGATCAATATTCCTCTTACCAATGAATTAGCTAAAAACGCCGTACATTTAGGACATCGGACGAGCAGAGTCTGCCCTCAGATGCTTCCTTATATTAGCGGAGTGCAGGCGACTATTCATATTATTGATTTAGAAAAAACAAGGCAAAAATTAGAAGAAGCCTTGAATTTTTTAACCCATCTTATTCAAAATCAAGGTGTGATTCTTTTTGTGGGGACAAAACCATCGGCTAAAAAGATTATTAAAGAAGCGGCCTTAAAGGCAAATGTGCCTTATGTTAATGAAAAGTGGATAGGGGGAACATTGACCAATTTTCCAGTTATATTAGATAAACTGATATCAAAACTAAAAACAATGCGCCAAGAGAAGAAAGATAATCTTTGGTTAGAATTGAATAAAAAAGAACAAATTGAAAAAGCAAGAGAAATAGAACGATTAGAAAAAATGGTAGGGGGGATTGCTTCTCTTACAAAAATACCTGATGCTTTATTTGTAATAGATTTAATTAAAGAAAAAACGGCTATTCGTGAGGCAAAACGGCTTAATATTCCAGTAATTGGTTTAGTTGACACCAACGCCAACCCTACGTTAATCGATTGGCCAATTCCCGCTAACGATGATGCTCGCCGGTCTATTCAATTTATTACTGATTTAGTTGTCCGAGCAATAAAAGAGGCTCAAAATCAACCCAAAAATTTAAAAAAAGAAAAAGAAAAAAATGAGAAAAAAGAAGAAAAAAAATCTGAAAAATAATTTAATTTTATGGAAATACAAATTCAAGATATTAAAATATTAAGAGAAAAAACGGGTTTAGGAATTGCTGAATGTAAATCTGCCCTTAAAGAAGCAGGAGGAAACAAGGAAAAGGCTCTTGAAATTCTTGCTATGAAAAGTAAAATTATTTCCCAAGAAAAAGAAAATAGAATAGTTAAAGAAGGGGTCATTTCAGCTTATGTTCATAGTAATAATAAAATTGGCGTTTTAGTTGAACTTCTTTGTGAAACAGATTTTGTGGCCCGTTCAGTTAAATTTCAAAATTTGGCTCATGAAATTGCCCTTCAAATAGCCGCTGCTAATCCTCAATGGATTTCTAAAAACGAGGTTCCACTTAAAATTATGCAAGAAAAAAGAAAAATAATAGAAGAGAGTTTAGAAGAAAATAAACCATTGGAAATTAAAGAAAAAATTATTCAAGGGAAGTTAGAGCAATTTTTAAAAGAAAATTGCCTTTTAGAACAATCTTATATTCGCGATGAAAAATTTACCATAAATGATTTAATTCAAGAACACATAGCTTTATTTAAAGAAAACATTAAATTATCTCGATTCATTAGATTCTCTATATGAGGATTTATGAAATTTTAATAACATCGTGGGATAAGCCATATCTTCTTTCATGCCAAAATGAAAGTATTTCTGAATTATTAAAAGTGGGGGAGAGAGTAATTTTACGATCTAAATCAGGTATAGATTTAGCGGAGATAGTGGCTATTAAAGAAGTTAATGAATCTCCGGAATTAGTAGAAAAAATAAAAGAATTTTCTATTTTAAGAAAAGCAAGCGAGGAAGATTGTCAAAAATATAATTATCTTAATCAAGAGGAAAAAATAAAAGAAGCAATAGAAGTCAGTAATAAATTGGTTAAAAAGCATAATTTGCCCATTAAAATAATGGGTGCTTATTTTTCTTTTGATGGGGGGAGAATTACTTTTCTTTTTACTGCTCCGGATAGGGTTGATTTTCGGGAGTTAGTTAAAAATCTCACTCAAGAATTTCATAAGTCAATTAGATTGCATCAAGTTGGCATTAGGCAAGCTCTCGAATTCAGTGGCGATATAGGCTCTTGCGGCAGGCCTATTTGTTGTAAAGATTTTTTAAAAGAATTAGGTAAAATAACTACGGATTTAATAGCAGACCAAAATTTATTTAATCGAGGAGCAGATCGATTAACGGGCATCTGCGGGCGTTTAAAATGTTGTCTCCTTTTTGAAGAAGAAGATTATAAAAAGTCAAAAGCGCCTGTGGCGCGACGAGCAAGAATACCTATTGGCAAGCAAGGGGTAAGTAAGGAAAATCCTTCAATTCACCGCAAGCAGAAAAAATCAACATTATAAATTAAAAGTATGTTTAAAAAGATTATTTTGGTTATTATTATTTTAATTATTGTTTTTTTAATAGTTTATTTCTTCTTCATTAATAAAAAATTTAGCAATAAAATTTCTATGCCGGAAGAAAAAAAATTAAATTTAAGAGGGAAAAAAGTTGCTTTAATTATCGCTCAAGAGGGGTTTGAAGATGACGAATTCTCACAAACCAAAGATGTCTTAATAAGACAAGGGGCGGAAATATCAGTTGTTTCAAAAAATACGGTTTTGCCTGCTTTAGGGAAATATGGATTAGAAGTAATTCCTGATATTAAATTAGATGATTTGGAAGTTGAAGATTTTAATGCTATTGTTTTTATTGGCGGTCCTGGGGCAACAGTTTATGTTGATGATTTAAGGGCTCACCAAATTATAAAAGAAGCAGTAGAAAAAAAGAAAATTTTAGGAGCGATTTGTATTGCTCCGACGATTTTAGCCAAAGCTGGAGTTTTAAGAGGAGTAGAGGCTACGGTTTGGTCTAACGCTTTTGATCCAAGTACCATTGATGTTTTAAAAGAAAGTGGGGCTAATTATATAGACAAACCAGTAGTTATTTCAGGTAAAATTGTTACTGCTAACGGTCCATCTGCTGCCTCTGAATTCGGTGAGGCTTTAGCTAGTTTATTGGGAGAAGAATAAAATAATCTAGAAATAAATTAAAAATTTTCTTCAAAGATTTCATTAAGAGCAGAATGCCAAAATTTAAAATTCAAAATTCTATATTCTAATTAATTTTTTTATTATGCTTTCCAAAATTCGTTTAGCTATTAATGGTTTTGGCCGTATTGGCCGAGCAGCATTTAAAATTGGTTGGGAAAGGCAAGATATTGAATTTGTTGCCATTAATGATTTGGGCGATATAAAGACAATGGCGCATCTTTTAAAATATGATTCTATTTATGGCATTTGGGATAAAGAAATAGATTATGATGAGCAAGGTTTGATTATAAATAAAAAAAGAGTGCCTATTTTAAAAGAAAAAGAGCCGATGAATTTGCCTTGGAAAAAGATGGGGGTTGATATTGTTTTAGAATCTACAGGTATTTTTTTAGACAAAGAATCATCAATGGGCCATATTAAAGCTGGAGCAAAAAGAGTTATCATTTCCGCGCCTGCTAAAGGAGAGGATATCCCTACCTATATTTTAGGAGTTAATGAAGAAAAATTAGATGCCTCCCAACTTATTATTTCTAATGGTTCCTGCACCACTAATTGTTTAGCGCCAATAGTAAAAATTTTAGATGATAATTTTGGTTTAGATTATGGATTTATGACCACGGTACATGCTTATACAAATGACCAAAAAATATTAGATTTACCCCATAAAGATTTACGGCGAGCGAGAGCAGCGGGATTTAATATGATTCCGACTACAAGTGGCGCAACCAAAACAGTAGTAGATGTCCTTCCTCATCTTAAAGGACGGTTAGACGGTTTAGCCATAAGAGTACCCATTCCCGTTGTTTCTCTTGTTGATTTTGTTTGTCTCACTAAAAAAGAAGTTAATGTTTCGTTAATTAATCAAACGTTTGAACAAGCTTCTAAGGGGGTGTTATCCAATATCATAGCCGTAACTAATGAGCCGCTTGTTTCTTCAGATTTTAAGGGGGACACTCATTCGGCTATTGTTGACCTTTCTTTAACTCAAGTTCAAAATAATAATTTAGTTAAAATTATTGCTTGGTATGATAATGAATGGGGTTATTCTCAGCGCTATATTGAGTTGGCTGAATATTTAGGAAGGAAAATTTAATATTTAAAATTATGTCTCAAAAATTTATTCCAATTATTGTTTTAACCTCCATTTCTTTAATTGTTTGCTTTTTTATAGGTTGTCTTTTTATGTTTTTTAAAGACACTGCTTTAAGTATAATGTTTTCTGATGATAAAATTGATGATTTAATGAGAGAAGAGGGTATTACTAATGAGATGATAAAAATATCAATGACTTTTGTTGGTTCTTTAAGTTTAGCTTTGGCAGCTTGGTTTGGTTTGGCTCTCAATCAAATGAGTTCAGGAAAAGCATTTATTCATTTTATTATTCCAGCAGTGTTATCTTTTGTTTTAGGTATTTGGTTAGCTGGTATTTGTGGTTTTATCGCTGCTTTTATTTATAAACATCAAATAAAAGCAAATAAATTGACAAAATAAGATAAAAGTTATCCACAATTTATCCACAGTTTATCCACTTCTTTGATTTGGATTTTTTTTATTTTAGTTTATAATAAACCAATATGACAGAAGAAAAAAATAATAAAATAGAAGAAATAAATAAAGAAGAACTTTGGCAAAGTGTTTTGGGTGAATTAGAAGTTTCTATTTCTCCGGCAAATTTCAAAACCTGGTTTTCTAATACTTTTATTTTACGATTTGAAAATAATGGAGAAACGGTTGTTATCGGTGTGCCCAATGTTTTTACTGAGCAATGGTTAAGTCAAAAATACCATAAAGCGATATTAGATGCCTTTCAAAACATAACCGATAATAAAATAAAAGAGATTGTTTATACTATTAAAGCCGCTCTTCCTCCTCAAGAAAGATTTTTGGATAATTTAATAAAAATAAAAGCAAATGATAATGAAGGAACTTTTAAAACAGATAAACACGGGCTTAATCCTCGTTATACTTTCGAAAATTTTATTGTGGGAAAGGGCAACGAATTAGCCCATGCCGCTGCTATAGCAGTAAGTAAACAACCAGGGAAAAAATATAATCCGCTTTTTATTTACGGGGGAGTGGGATTAGGTAAAACTCATCTTCTTCAAGCGATAGGGCATCGTGTTCTAGCTAAAAATCCTAAAACTAAAGTTCGTTATGTTAATGCCGAGGTTTTTACAAATGAATTTATTGAAGGCATTAGAACTGGTCAAAATGATAATTTTAAAAATAAGTATCGTCAACTTGATTTTCTTTTAGTTGATGATATTCAATTTATGGCAGGGAAAGAGAGGACAGAAGAAGAATTTTTTCACACTTTTGATTGGCTTCATCAAGGAGGCAAACAAATAGTTATTACTTCTGATAGGCCCCCGAAATCTTTACCTGCTCTAGAAAAGAGGATTATTTCCCGATTTGAATGGGGATTAATTTGCGATATTACTCCTCCTGATTTTGAAACACGTTTGGCTATTTTAAAAACAAAATCAAAAGAAAAGGGATATAAATTAGAAGATGATGTTTTAAATTATTTAGCTAGTCATATACAAAATAATGTAAGAGAATTGGAAGGAGCGTTGAATAAAATTTTTGCTTGGCATGAATTAAAAGGAGGGCCGATTAATCTTGATGTAGTAGAAAAAATTATAAAAAGTTTGAATCAAATACAAAAAGGGTCTGTTAAAAGTGATAAAATAATTCAAGAAGTATCAGAGTTTTATAATTTGACGCCTCTTGATTTGAAAAGCGCTTCTCGAAAAAAAGAATTAGTGATGTCAAGGCAAATAGCTATGTATTTATTAAGAGAAGATTTAAACTTATCTTTTCCTGCTATTGGAAAAATTATAGGGGGGCGCGATCATTCTACCACTATGCATGGATGGGAAAAGGTAAAAAAAGAAGTTGAAGAAGGGGGAGAAACAAAACAAGATATTGATTCTATCAGACAAAGAATTTATACTCATAAATAAATTTAAAATGACCAAAAATAAAGAAATTTTTGTTCGAAAAGCTACTGGAGGAAGAGATAAATTTAGACCGGAAAAAATAAAAAATACTTGTTTGAGGATTGGGGTAAACCCTGAAACAGCCCAAAAAATCGTTGATAAGGTTTCTGAAGAGATATATAACGGTATTTCCACTAAAAAAATATTAGAAAAAACACGTTATTATTTAAAAGAAATTTCTCCGGTTTTATCTGATATTTATTCTTTAAAATCAGCTATGTTAGAACTTGGTCCAGATGGTTTTATTTTTGAAGAATATTGTCGCCGACTTTTAAATTATTACAATATTCCCGCTGTTTGCCCTAAAACTATTTTTGGGTTTTGTATTAGTCATGAAGTTGATATAATTTTTGAAAATGAAAAAAAATATACTTTTATTGAATGTAAATATCACAATAGGCAAGGAATATATTGCGGTTCAAAGGATATTCTTTATACTTGGGCAAGATTTTTAGATCTGCAAGATGGATTTAAATCACAAAAAAATTTTTATAATTTTACTTCAGTTTGGCTAATTACCAATACTAAATTTTCTGACCATGCTAAACAATTTGGCTTATGTAAAAAGATGGGTCTTTTAGGATGGAATTGGCCAGAAAATGGAGGGTTGGCTTATTATATTAAAAAAGCAAAATTTTGGCCAATTACCATTTTGTCTAATATTGATAATAACATTCGTAAAATTTTATTTAAAGAAGGAATTATATTAATAAGCGATTTACTTAAACCAAATTTTACTTTAAAAAACGGTAAAATCAGCCAAAAGAAAATATCTATCATCCAAGAAGAAGCCCAAAAAGTAATGGATTATTTTAAAGAGTAAAATAAATATATTTTTTATTATGCCTCAAAACAACACATCTCCCACTTCCGAAGAAATGGAAAAAAAATTAAAAGATAAACTTAGCGGTCTTGCTTTAGAAAAGGAAGAAGAAAACGCTAGAAATATGGCTTACAGCTTAGGATTAGATTATATTAATTTATATAACTTTCCTATTGCCCCGGAAGCCTTAAGGTTAATTTCCGAAGAAGAGGCGAGACAATTTAATACTGTTTGTTTTTGGTTGGGAGAGAAAGAGGCGAAATTAGCTACAACCTTAATAGAAAAATCAAAAATAAGAGAATTCCAAAAAATTTTTGAAGAAAGGGCGGGGGTATCTACTCGTCTTTTTTTTGTTTCTCAAAATAGTTTAAAATATGCTCTTGATTTTTATAAAACGCTTCCCAAAATTTATCAGCCATCTAAGGGGGTTCAAATTACTTCTGTTGATTTAGCACGTTTTGAAGATAAAATAAAAACCTTTAAGGATTTAAACGAAGAGATAAAAAATGTTTCTATTTCAGATATCGTAACCTTAATTGTTGCTTCAGCTATTAATTCCCGCGCTTCAGATATTCATATAGAAGCAGAAGAAAAGGAAATTAAAGTTCGATTTAGAGTTGATGGAGTTTTAGTGGATGTAGCTGATATAGATAAAGATTTATGGAAAAGTATTATTTCGCGTATAAAATTACTCTCCGCTCTTAAAATTAACATTAATGACCAACCCCAAGATGGCCGTTTTACCATAAATTTGCCGAACGATAAAGTAGATGTAAGGGTTTCTACTTTGCCGACGGCATTTGGAGAAAGCGTAGTAATGAGGTTGCTTCGTTCTTCTTCTGTTGGTTTGCAATTTGAAGATTTAGGTTTAATAGACAGGGCGTTTGACATACTATCCCGGGCAATTAAGAGGCCGAATGGTATGATTATTACCACTGGTCCGACTGGTTCAGGGAAAACGACTACTCTTTACGCTATTTTAAATAAAATTAATCGGCCAGAAATAAAAATTCTTACTTTAGAAGACCCTATTGAATATCACTTAGAAGGAATTAATCAAAGTCAAGTAGATAAAGAAAAAGATTATACTTTTGCTAAAGGCCTTCGCTCACTTATGCGGCAAGATCCTGATGTAATAATGATTGGAGAAATTAGGGACGGGGAAACAGCAGAAATAGCTATTCAAGCAGCTTTAACCGGCCATTTAGTTATTTCCACTCTTCATACTAATGACGCCGCTGGAGCAATTCCCAGATTTATTGCTTTAGGAGCAAAACCATTTCTTTTAGCCCCGGCTTTAAATGTGATTATTGCTCAAAGATTAGTTCGCCGAATTTGCCCTGAATGCAAGAAAGAAACAAAATTATCTCCTGACCTTCTCAAAAGAGTTTCTGCTGATTTGAATAAAATTCCGCAGAAAAACAATCTTTCTTTAGAAAAACTTAAATTTTATAAAGGAGAGGGATGTTCTCATTGTCAAGGATTAGGATATCATGGCCGTATCGGTATTTATGAGGTTTTAGAAATTACTTCAGAAGCTGAAAAGATTATCAACGAAGGAGATGTTTCTGAATATAAAATAAAAGAATTCGCCGCCAGCCAAGGGATGGTTCCTATGGTGGGCGATGGTTTATTAAAAGCCATTAATGGAATTACTACTGTAGACGAAGTATATCGTGTCATCGAATAAAGGGGACAGTCCCCTTTTTCTGCCTCTCGCAAACCCGCATCAATAAAGGCTTATCTCGCGAGAAAATCAAATTTGACACTTTTTTTACCTTTTTAAAATAATAATAAAAATAAATTAAATTTTATATTCCATATTCCAAATTCTAAATTCTGATCAAAATCGTGCCATTTTTGAAAAATCGCCTGGAAATCCGCATCAATAAAGGGCTTCCTGCGGTCGGTTTTTGGGGTCTGACCCCCAATTAAAATACCAATTTTTTATTTACGCCTAAAATGGAAAAATTATTCCAAAAACAAACAAAAGAGAGGATGAAAAACTCCTCTTTATTTATAGTTATTCCTTGCCATAATGGTAGAAAATATATTAAAGATTTAATTTATTCGCTTAATCAAGGCGAAGTAAAACCAAATTCAATAATTATTATAGATAATGGCTCAACTGACGGCACTGCGGATCTAATTCAACAAGAATTTCCCGAAGTTAGATTATTCTCTTATAAAGAAAGCCTTGGTTATGCCAAGGCATCTAATTTAGGAATAAAAAAAGCTTTAGAAGATGGGCCGGATTATATTTTTCTTCTTAATCAAGATATAATTTGCAAAAAAGACACTATAAAAAATTTGATTGATTTTGCCGAAATCCATCAAAATTTTTTTATTCTCTCTCCCTTAATTCTTTGTTGGCCTGAAAAAGATTTAATACAAACTTCGGGAGATATGATGCATTTTTTAGGTTTTGGCTATTCAGGCAATTATAAATTGCCTTTATCCGAATTTAAATTAAAACCATTTACTTATGCTTCAGGCGCGGCAATGTTTTTCAACGCTCAAAAATTAAAAAAAATTGGTTTTTTTGATGAAGATTTTGTTATGTATCACGAAGATGCAGATTTGTGTTTAAGGGCGCAATTAAAAAAAGAAAAATATTTACTTGTTCCCCAAGCGCAACTTTATCATCGTTATAAAGAAGAAATTAGCGATTTTCGCTGGTTTTGGTCGGAAAGAAATAGAATTTTAACTTTGATAAAATTTTATAAATTACCCACTTTACTTCTTATTGCTCCCTTATTTAAGTTTATGGAATTAGGGGTTCTTGGTTTTAGCTTATTCGATGGCTGGTTAAACCTTAAAATAAAAAGCTATCAGGACATTTATAAATTGCTTCCTAAAATATTAAAAAAGAGAAAAATTATTCAAAAAGAACGGAAAATATCAGATAAAGAATTTTTAAAATATTTTGTAGCTACTTTTCATTTTGAAGGATTTACTCATCCTTTGCTTAAATACATAGTAAATCCTATTTTTGGTTTTGCCTGGAAAATTCTTTATTCTTGTGTATTTTGGTAAAATACAGCAGAAACCTTTTTAAGACACTCTTTTCTTATTTTTAAAATAGCCCAAGAATCATTTATATCTTGGGTCTTTATTTTAAGGGTTAAAATGATATAATAATATAAAGATTATGTTAAAAATCGCTCATATTGTTTGCGCTTTTCCCCCTTATCAGGGAGGGATGGGTAATGTTTGTTTTAATCAAGCCACATATTTGGCTAAAATTGGCCATCAAGTTACTGTTTTTGCTCCTCAAATAAACAATCAAGAGTCATTTTCTTTGGGATTTAAGCAGCAAAAATTAATATCTCTTTTGACCTTAGGCAACGCCAGTTTAATTTTCCCTCAAATTTCTATTTTAAACAAATTTGATATTTTACATTTTCATTATCCTTTTATTGGTTTAGGGGAGCAAATACTTTTTTTAAAAAAAATAGGGCTTATTAAAATTCCTTTAATTATTCAATATCATATGGATTTAATCGGGGAGGGGAATAGAAAATTATTTTTTGAAATTTATAATAAAAAAACTTTACCCTTATTGCTTTGCGCAGATAAAATTTTAGTAAGCTCTGAAGATTATTTGCTGCATTCAAAAATAAAGAAATATTTTCTAAAAGCAAAAAATAAATTTGAAATTTTACCTTTAGGGGTAGATGAAAATAAATTTTATCCTTCTTTTGAAGCAACTTCTTCAGAATATCAAAACATTCTTTTTGTTGGCGCTTTAGATAAAGCCCATTATTTCAAGGGAGTTGATGTTTTGATTAAGGCGTTTAAAAAAGTAAATAATATTTTACCGCAAAGCCGTTTAATTATTGTGGGCAAAGGAGATTTAAGAAATCAATTTATTGATTTAGCTAAAAAATTAAACATTAGAGACAAAATTGAATTTGCTGATAATGTTCTAAAAGAAGAATTGCCTCTTTATTATCAAAAAACGGCTGTTTTTGTTCTTCCCTCCACTACTCGTTCTGAGGCTTTTGGTTTAGTTACTTTGGAAGCAATGGCTAGCGGTTTGCCAGTTATTGTTTCTAATCTTCCCGGACCTCGTTCTTTAGTTGATAATAATGGTTTTCTAGTAAAACCCGGCGATTCAGATGATTTGTCTGCCAAAATAATTAAAATTTTACAAAACGATAAGCTAAAAAAAGAGTTTGGCAACCAATCGCGGCAATTAGTTAATAAGTATTATTGTTGGTCTAAAATAGTTCCTCGTTTATCAACTATTTATGAAAATATTCTTTCAGCAAAATTGTGAAAATTTGATTTTAACTATAAAAAAAAATAAATATTTTCTAGGAACAATTTTAGAAGTAATTATTCCCCTTTTTTGGTTTTTAAATTTTACCAACGGAAAAAACATATTAATTAATGTTTTTTTATTTATTAGTTATTTTGCTCTTAATGGATTTTATCTTGGTTTAATTTTAAAAAAGTATTTGAAAATAAGATATTTTTTTATTTTAGGTATTTTAGCTATTTTTTATTTAATTAGCTTTGCTCTATCTATACCTATTGTTTTTTATAAAATTGCGCCTTTATATTTATTTATTATTTTAGCTATTATCGGGATTATTCTTTCTTTAAGCGTTCAATATTTATTTAAGGATAAGCAGTACGACGGACCTAGCCGCAACACGAATTCCGGAAATAGCAACCCTATTCCTCTTTGGTGGAAAATTAGTTTTTTAATTCTTTTTTTGGCTTCTTTGTTTGTTCTTTTACATTCCCGTACTTCCAGCATAATTCGTTCTCCTTGGCAAGAGATTCATCCGCTTTATATTTACGGCTATATAGGGCTAATAATTTTAGTCCTTTATTTAATTAAATTAAAACCAAAATTTAAGATTTTTATTTTTTTTGTTATTTTGCTTTCTTTATTAGCTCATAGTTATGTAATTTTTCCTTATGAAGCTGGTTTTGGCGGAGATAAATGGCGACATTTAGGAGCAGAGCAATGGCTAATGGAAGGCAATATATATTCTCCCTCTCTTTTTGGCGAAAAAATTTCTTATAAACAATTGGGGCCACTTAAAATACCTGAAGTGTTTTTAATTGGCAATAAAACTTCTTATGCCAATCTTTGGGCGGGAGTTATTAATTTATCTTGGTTATTAAATATATCTCCTTTTTGGATTGATATTTTTTTATGTTTTATTTTATCCAGTATTTTTTTGCCATTTTTACTTTACGAATTAGGGAAAAAAGTATTTAAAAAAAGAGAAGCAATTTATTTTTTTATTTTGGCTCCTCTTTTTTTCTTTCCCTTTCAATTATATGGCTCTTTAACTGTGCCCACATTTTTTGGTTTTATTCTTTTTTGTTTTTCTTTGCTTTTGCTTTTTTCTTTATATCAATTTGCTTGCCGAGAAAAGTTGTCTTTAAAATATTTTTTCTTAGCGCTAATTTTACCCTGTCTTTTTCTTTATTTTAATTATGTTCTGTATCTCATTCTTTATTTAATGGTTTTTATTTTATTTATATTTTTTTATCGGCTTTTACCTCTTTTAAATCGTTCTCTTTCAACCATCTTATTGATAATTTTAATTTGTTTTATGGCAATCGTCTTTCCTTGTTTAGATGTAGCAAGCGGTTATTCACAATTTAAATCAGAAAAATTATCTGGTACAACAATTAAAAATTTCGGTCATAATTTATTATTTTCTTTGCCTATATTTTATCGGGAAAATGGGTTTGAACAAGACAGCTGGCTTTATAGCGGGATAGAAGAAAATTTATCTTCATCTATTTTTAGTCAAATTATTAAATGGAACTATTTTTTTACCCCTATTTTTTGGCTGATTACCATTATCGGTTTTTTTTCATTTTATTTTTGGCAATCAAAAAAAGAAATAGGTTTAATTTTTAGTTTATTAATAATTATTTTGATATCACAATTTATAGGTTCTTCTTTTTTAGAAGGAAGCTGTCTTTTTAGCAAACGTTTAATTTTAGTTTTTTCTTTTTTCTTATTTTTCTCTTTTGCCGCTGGTTTAAGTTGGGTTGTTTTTAAAAAAGAAAAACTTTTTATATTTCTTATAATTTTTTTAGGTCTTTTTTCGGGAAGCAGTTATATCTCCGGACCGAAGTTTGAAGCAGTAACCGGCAATGAATTAAAGGCGGTTTCTTATATCTGGCAAAATCTTAAATCTGAAGATGGGCCATATTGCGTTATAGGCAATACTTGGCCACTTTTGGCTTTGGAAGGAGTAAGTGGCAGGCAAATTATTGCCGGCGGTTTTCCTGTTTATCAAGAATATAAACAACCGGAAAGAGTGCAGTTATTTGAAAATTTAAATAGCTATCCCCATATAAATGATTTTAATAAAGCATTAGAAATAACCGGTGCTTCTTCTTGTTATTTTATGACCGAAGAACGTTGGATAAGAGGAGGGAAAAAGGATATTGTTTTTAATAATTTAAAGACAATAATCGGTGAGCCTTTTATTCTTGGCGATATTTATATTTGGCATTATCAATAAAATAATTTTTATGACTTTTTCTCGTTTTTACCGTTTAATTTTTATTTTAACCATTTTTGGGCTTTTTATTTGGCTGGGGGCGCAAAATTTTATGCCTCAAAAGGAGCTTCTTTTAGAATGGACCCCAGAAGGAAGAGGCAAGTTTGTAAGTGATATTTATCCCCAAGAAAGAGTATTAAATGTTTGGGAAGAAAATAATTCATATAGCAAAGTTTTATTTGAGCCGATTTATTTTTTTGTTTATTTGCCCAAATCTTTTAAAAAAGCAGAAGTCAATCTTATCTATCAAAGCGATTTAGATATAAGGATTGGTTTGATGTATCGTCAGGGAGTTTTACCTAATTGGCAATTTGACCTTAAAGATATAAAAGAAAAAAATATTGGTATGGATATTTGGAAAAATGGTGAAGTAGAATTTAATATTACTTCCGAATTTATTAATAAAAAAAATCGTTTTAATGGTTTAGAATTTATAATTTCTATTCCCGAGATTTATAAAAAAGAAGGAGATGTTAAAATCAAAAAAATAGAAATTTTATTAAAAAATTAGTTATGTTTAAATTTAATTTACAATTTTTTAAAGATTTGAGTTTGGTAAGTATTCTAACTTTTATTTTACTTTTAATGATAGAGGATTTTAAACCAGGTTTTGTTGTTTTTTGGTTTGACCCAAAAATTATTTTTTATATTTTTTTATTTAGTTTTTTAATTTATTTATTTTTAATTATATTTAATACAAAATCAGAAAAATGAACAAAATCGCCTCTGCCTGCCAATTAGACAGGCCAAATTTAAAAAATGAGCCAAAAAACCGTATAAATAAAGGGTTTCATAAGGAGGAGGAAAGAGAGTGTGAAGAAAAAAAAGGATTATCCCTTTTGGAGGTGGTGTGGTTAATCACTATTGCTATTGTGCCGCTTTGTTTTTGTCTTAATATGTTTAACCCTTGGCAAATGGCTAAAAATATCATTTTCCAAAGTTTAGTTGAAATATCTTTTTTTATTTTTTGGGGACAAATTATAATTTTTGGCTTTCCTAAAGAAGAATTCAAGAAAAAATTAAAATTTATTATACCACCATTTATTTTTATTATTATTTTAGGTTTGGCTACTTTGTTCTCTCCTACGCGCTGGTTTAGTTTTTGGGGTTATTGGGAAAGAAAATTGGGGTTTTTAACTTGGCTTCACTTTTTTATTTTTTATGTAATTTTACTTCTAAATATAAAAAATAAAGTTCAAATTAAACGCATTATTTTAACTGTTTTGATAACAGCAACGCTCGTAGCCTTCTATGGTTTTATGCAGTTTGCCAGATATGACCCTTTTGAGTGGGATCTTAATCCTATTTTGAAAATATCCGATTACCGCGTTTTTTCTTCTTTAGGACAACCGAATTTTTTAGCTTCTTGGCTACTTTTGGTCATCCCTTTAAATATTTTAGCCATATTTATTTACAAAAAAAGAATAGTTAGGTTTTTTTTATTTTTACTTTTTTCTATTTTAATTGTTCTTTTAATTTTAACTCAGAGTAGGGGAGGGCTAATTGGTTTTATCTTTGAAATTGTTTTTTTGCTTCTTTCTTTCTCCTATTTTAAAAAAAAGAAAAAAATATTTATTTTTATTTCTATTGTTTTAATTTTAGGAATTTTATTTATTTTTTGGATAAATTCAAAAAATATCGATTTAGAAAAAACAGAGAATAACCTTTTTAATCGTCTTCAGTCTTTAGTTAATCTTAAAGAAGCTGGAGAATATCGGCTTTGGCATTGGCAGGCGAGTTTAGAATTGATAAAAAAGAAACCGATTTTGGGTTATGGTTTAGAAAGTCAACGTTTTTATTTTCCCTCTTATTACCGCAAAGAATTTGCCATGAAAGAAGCGCCGAATATTTTTTTAGATAGAGCGCATAACGATATTTTAGATGTTCTTTTGAATAGCGGGTTTTTGGGGCTTATTTCTTGGTGGTTTTTTCTTGGCTATTTATTTTATCAAGGATTTAAAACAGTAAAAAGGGGTAAGATTAATATTTTATTTCTTTTAGCCGGTATTTTCGGTTATTTGGTTTCTTTACAATTTTCTTTTCATACTCATTCTACCTTGCTTTATTTTTGGATATGGGCAATATTAATTTTTTTAAATAATGATGATAATGAATTTAAAATAGATTGCTCCAAAAAGTATTTCAAAGAAAAACCCGAGGTACATTCTTGTATTTCTAAAATTCAAATAGCAATAATTTTTCTTTTAATTATTTTAACCTGTTCTTTTATTTGGTTTATTAATGGTTATGAGTATTTAGCCAGTCATTATTTACTTAAAGCGGAGATAGCTAAAATTGAAGGAAAGGGAGAAGATGCTGATATTTTTTATACTAAATCAATAAAATATGGCAGAAATGACCCTTATTTTCGTCAAATGTCGGCTGAGGGTATGTTAGAATTAGGTTTAATGGAGCAAGATTTGTCAAAAAAAATGTTTTTTATTCAAACAGGTATCAAGCAGATAGAAGATATCCCAAACAATTTAAGGCCCATTGAAGCCAGAATTTATTTACCACAGTTATTAACCCAAAAAGCAAAATTAACTAATAACCCAGATGATTTTGAAAAAGCCGAATATTATTTTAAAGATTTAATTGAGTTTAGCCCAAATTTAGCTTTAGCTTGGCGGAATTGGGCGGAATTAGATATAGTTAGAAAAGATTGGGATAAAGCTAGAGAAAAAATAAATTTGTCTTTAAACTTGTGCCCTGACCCTTTTGACAAAGAGAACGAACATTCAGAAGAGGTTATTAGTGAAATAATTGCAGCTAAAGAAAAATTAGCCCGTATAGAATTAGAAACAGGAAATTACGATAAATCCTTAGAAATTTATAATGAAATTCTCCGGCTTGATCCAGAACAATTTTTTGTTTGGCAAAAAATAAGCGAAATTTATGAAATGAAAGGAGACAAAGATAATGCAATTAAAGCTCAAAATGAATTTTTAAAAAGAATGAGAGATAGAAATTTTTATGATTTATGATATAATAATTCTATTAATAAGAATAAATTATGTTATTTGAAATTATTCTAATCATATTTTTTGCCCTTGGTTTAACTGGTCTTTTTTTGTATTTTAAGAAAAGAATGGATGAGATAAGCGAAACAAAAAAAGGAGACCAAAGTTTGCTTTTGCTCAATCAAAATATTCAGGGTATTGAACAAAAAATTAACAGTCAAATAAATCAGCTCGCTTCTAATTTAGGAGAACTTACCGAAGTAGGAAGAGATATTAAATCTTTTAGTGAATTTTTAAAATCTCCCAAGCTTAGGGGAAATATTGGCGAAGAAATTTTGCAGGACCTTTTGGAGCAATATTTTTCCAAAGAGCATTTTGCTTTGCAGTATAAGTTTAAAAGCGGAGAAAGAGTTGACGCTATTTTAAAAACAAGGGAGGGGATAATCCCTATTGATGCTAAATTTCCTTTAGAAAATTTTCAGAAATGGAATAAAGCAAATAAAGAAGAAGAAAAAAAAATTTATTTTAAAGCGTTTATTAATGATGTTAAGAAACATATTGATAAAATTTCTCAAAAATACATTTTGCCAGAAGAGGGCACGGTTGATTTTGCAGTAATGTATATTCCCTCTGAAACAATTTATTATGAATTAATAGGGCGGGAGACAGATATTTCGGAATTTAGCAGGCGAAAAAGAGTTTATTTTACTTCACCTAATAGTTTTTATTATTTTTTGAAGGTTATTATGATGAGCATGCAAGGAGAAAAAATTCAAGAAAATTCAAAAAAAATTTTAGAGGTTCTTGAAGCCATTAGAGTAGACAGTTTAAAGTTTGCTAAAACCCTGAAATTAGTAAGTTCACATTTTAATAATGCGGAAAAAGCATTAAATGAGGCAACCAATGAATATAGAAATCTTTCTTTAAAGATTGACCAAATAAAACTTTTAAAATGAAATTTAAACAAAAATCTTTTTATTTAGCTATAAGCGCTTTTATAGGGACAGTTATTGGGGCAGGAATTTTTGCCTTGCCTTATGTTTTTTCTCAATCCGGCTTTGGTATCGGATTTTTTTGGTTAGTTTTATTAAGTTTAATATTAATAATTGTTTCTTTATCTTATGGCGAAGTTGTTTTGCGAACTCCTCAAGATTTAGAAATGGCTGGTTATGCTGAATATTATTTAGGTAAAAAGGGCAAAATTATGGCTACGGTCTCTATGATTTTAGGAACTTACGCCGCCTTAATCGCTTATATAATCGGTGTAGGTAATTTTTTATCCGAACTTTTGGTAACATTTAATTATGAGCCTATTTTTTGGGGTATTATTTTTTGGGCTATAGCCAGTTTCATACTTTTTTTGGGTATACAGGCGGTAAGCAAATTAGAATTAGTATTGAATTTAGGAGTGGCTTTAATCATCATAATTATTATTTTTTCCTGCCTCGGCTTTATTGATTTGTCAAATTTCACTTATTTAAATCTCGACAACTTTTGGGTTCCTTACGGGCCTCTTCTTTTTGCTTTAGGAGGAATAAGCGCTGTGCCGACAATGAAAAGAATATTAAAAAATGAGCCGAAACTTTTAAAAAAAGCAGTTATTAACGGGAAAATAATTGTTTTTTTTATTTATCTGATATTTATTATAACTGTTTTAGGGGTAGCTGGCAAAAATACTTCACCTCAAGCCATTAGCGGATTGATTAATATAGTAAGCCCTTATGTTTTAATTCTTAGTTTTATTTTAGGCATTTTAACAATGACTACTTCTTTTTTAATCTTGGGTCACATTTTAATCCAATTATATGGATATGATTGGAAGATCCCCAAAATTGCTGCTTGGTTTTTGGTTGTTTTCCCTCCTCTTTTACTCTTGCTTTTGGGGTTGAATAATTTTATTTTAGTTATTTCTTTGGGTGGAGGATTATTGTCAGGATTAGAAGGCATTCTTTTACTTTTAGTTTGGAAAAGGGCAAAAAAGCAGGGGAAACGTCAGCCAGAATATGAAATTAAAATTCCTCCTTTTGTTTTTTATTTTATTTTGTTAATTTTCGCTTTTAGTATAATTTATCAAATAATTGATTTAATATGAAAAATTTAACAAAATCTATAGCTGTTTTAAATGCCGGCAGCACTTCTTTAAAATATAAAGTTTTTTCTCTTGATTTAAAAATTTTAGCTTCCGGAGAATTTGCTAATTTAAATCCAAAAAATATTATTAGCCATAAAAAAGCATTTCGAAAAATAATCAAAAAAATAAACAAATTTGACATTGTCGCTATAGGACATAGAGTTGTTCACGGGGGAGATGAATTTAAAAAACCCGCATTATTGAATAATTCAATTATTGAAAAAATCAGTAAATATAATAAATTAGCGCCTTTGCATAATCCCTTTAATTTAGCAGTTATTAAAGAAGCAAAAAAATTTTTCTCCGCTATTCCCCAAATAGCAGTTTTTGACACCAGTTTTTTCGCTGATATTCCCCTTGAAGCAAAAATTTATGGTTTGCCCCCGGATTATTTCAAAAAGATGAAAATTCAACGATTTGGTTTTCATGGCATTTCTCATCAATATGTGACTGATAAGGCAGCGGAAAAATTAAATAAAAGATTAACTAAAACCAATCTTATCACTTGCCATTTAGGAGGAGGCACAAGCATTTGCGCTATAAAAAAGGGAAAGCCCATAGAAATAAGCATGGGATTTACTCCCTTAGAAGGGCCCTTAATGATGCGTCGGTCAGGCAATTTAGATCCGGGAATAATTTTGTATCTTTTAGAAAATGGCTATAGCTCTAAATATTTATTTAACCTTTTAAATTTCGAAAGCGGATTTTATGGTTTTTTAAAGACAGATAATTTTTTAAAGATTTTAGATAAAGTAAAAAAGGGTGATAAAAAAGCAAATTTAGTTTTTAATGTTTATGTTAATCAAATTAGAAAATATATAGGCGCATATTTTGGTTTACTTGGATTTTTAGACGCAATTGTTTTCACTGGAGCTATTGGAGCAGGTAAACCTTATACTCGAAAAAAAATTTGTCAGGATTTAAATTTTTTAGAAGATGTCCCTATTTTAGCTATTCCTTCCGATGAGGAATTTTTAATAGCTAAAGAGGCAAGAAAATATTTAGTAAATACTTAAAATTCAAATTATTATGCCCGAATTACCTGAAGTCGAAACTATTCGACAACAATTAGAAAAAAAACTTAAAGGAAAAAAGATTCAAGATGTGGCCATTAATAATGATCGTTTGATTAATGTTCCTGTTTCGGAATTCAAAGATAAATTAAAAGGAACAAAAATAAAAGAAGTCAAAAGAAGAGCGAAATTATTGATTATTGATTTAGATAATGATTATTCGCTTCTTGTCCATTTAAAATTAACCGGCAATTTGATTTATAATGGAAGAGAAAATGATAAGGCGGATATTTGTCTTATTTTAGGGGGAGGGGACACTTTAGCCTACAGCGATAAACGTAAATTGGGATATATGAAATTACTGCGTTCAGATTTAGCCGAAGATACAGTTAAGGCTCAAAATTTTGGCCCGGAAATTTT
>MWDC01000003.1 GCA_002070355.1 Parcubacteria group bacterium ADurb.Bin159
GAGCTCTGTTAAATTAAAAACATTGGCTTCTCGTCCAAAATTTTTTTCTGAATGAGCATCAGAATTTGAAATAAGAGTATATTTATCAAGTTTAGACCAGAGCCAGTTCATTGGAGGGTCAGAATTTCCACACCAAACTGGAATACCGTTTCGTCGAACATAAATTACGTGATTTGGGACAGCTAAAGAATATACCTTTCCTTTATAATTAACCCAGGATTCAATATAATGATACTTTTTAATCATTGAAGGAATGGTTGTGTATAAGTTATGTCTTATAAAGTAAATGACCCAGGCATCATTTTTTTGTTTATATATTTTTTTATATTTATTAGCCAGACTATAAAGCGGTCTTCCCTTTTTATATTCTAACTTATAATGAGCAGACATTCCCATTTTCAATGCGATCTCTTGAAGATCGTCTCGTAAACGGATAGAACTAGTAGTTGCAGAGATCTCTTCTCTGTTTCGTCCATAGATGTGACCGTCTCCTTTAATATAGTATTCAAAAAATATCTTTAAAAGTTCTTTTGATAAGCACTTTACTTCTTTGGGAATAAATTTGTTATAACTTTTACCAAATTGTTTTAAATAATAGAATAGTTGGTAGTTTCTTACTCTAAGAGTATAATTTATTTTTTTATCCCAATAAACATTATAGCCAAAACCCTCGAGAATTTTTTTCATTTCAGAGAGTAAATTATTGTTTCGGTTAGATAAGTAAATATTATAAGCATTGCTTGCTCCATCTTCATTGGTCCAACCTTCGGCTAACCAAAATCCAAAAAATTTTAGCCAAGGTTTTATAGGAATTTTTTTTGCTGATTCAAATCGAGAATTTCCTGGATGATACTGATTGCCCCATTTCATTTTAACTGCCGGTAGAGTAAAATACTTTATATTTTTACCAGTCCATGTGCCATCTTTTTTGAATCGCTTTGATTTATTGAATAAGAATTTAGATTCTTCAAGAAAAAAATTAGGCGGTTTTCGGAAATCGCAGCCGCTGACGAAAAGTTTGTGATTAGGTGTAACCAACAAGTCCACTCTCCCTGTTTTTAATCTGTACATCTTTCCTTTATAATCATATGCAAATTTCCCAAGAGGTTTTTGAAATTCAATTTTATTATTTTTAGGATTTAATGTACAAATTTTATCTTCATCTTGTATTTTAGTAAATTTTTTCCATCCATTGTCAGTAAGCACTTCGGTTTTTTCGTCATAGCAAGAAAGTCCGGTTTCTAAGGCAAAAATATTTTTTGATTGCTCTTCAAAACATTCTTCAATAGAATCAAAACCGGATTTTGAGCCAAAAACAGCATACCAAGGAGTCCAAGCATGGCAAGGCACAACAAAACAATCAGGGGAAATATCCAAAATAATTTTTAAAAGTTCTTTAGCGGAAATTCCTAAAATTGGCCGGCCATCAGAAGATAAATTAAATCTTTGTCCAAGTTTTTGATTTATTTTTTCTACTGCTAAAAGATTAGGAGCAAAAACTAAAAGATGAAGACGACGAGTTTTGTCTTTTTGAGAATAAATACAAGATAATTCGGTGGTTAAAATAAAATAAGGTTTTGTCTTTTCAGTTGATTTACTTGTTGCTGTAGAAAAATTTTTAAGTTGATAAAGCCCGGGAGCGGTTTCTTCTAATTTCTTTTTTAAAGTTTTATACCAAACAGGGTGGGTAAAATCAGCAACAGATAAAATATTTATTCCTTTGACTTTAGCCCAATGGTTCATACTTTCCAAGGTTATTTTAGAAGAAGTGGCTCGAGAAAAAGAAGAATGAAGATGAAAATCGGCAATATAACGCATAAAATTATTTTAGCATAAAATCAGGTTTTTGCCAATAAAAAAACTCGGCACCGGCCTACTCTTGCCCAAAAAGGGCTACCATCGGCGCTGGAGTGTTTAACTTCTGTGTTCGAAATGGGAACAGGTGTGGCCACTCCGCTAAAGGTACCGAGATTTTTTTAAAATCTTTGAATTAAATTTTTATTGACTAAGTGGTGGATTAGAATTTGGCTATTAGTACTCCTTGGCTAAAACTGTTGCCAGTCTTACACCTAGAGCCTATCAACCTAGTAATCTCCTAGGAGCCTATAAGGAAACTTCATCTTGAGGACGGCTTCACGCTTAGATGCTTTCAGCGTTTATCCGCGCCAAACGTAGCTACCCGGCAATGCTCTTGGCAGAACAACCGGTACACTAGAGGTTTGTTCTTCGAGGTCCTCTCGTACTATCGAAGAGTCCTCTCAAGTTTCCAACGTCCACGGCAGGTAGGGGACCGAACTGTCTTGCGACGTTCTAAACCCAGCTCGCGTAACACTTTAATTGGCGAACAGCCAAACCCTTGGGAGCTTCTCCACCCCCAGGATGTGCTGGGCCGACATCGAGGTGCCGATCCAGGCCGTCGCTAGGAACGCTCAGGCCTGACTAGCCTGTTATCCCCGGAGTAGCTTTTATCCGTTGAGCTTCGCCGCTTCTATATGCAAGCGTCGGATCACTAAGTTCTGCTTTCGCAACTGCTCGACTCGTCGGTCTTGCAGTAAAGCCAGCTTGTGCCTTTACACGTCTGGGTCGATTTCCATCCGACCTAAGCTGACCTTATAAGCGCCTTTGTTACTCTTTTAAAGGCGACCGCCCCAGTCAAACTACCCACCAGACACTGTCTCCGGTTTTCAAGCCGGATAAGAATCAAAATTAAATCAGGGTGGTGTCTCATTGGCGTCCCTTTCTTATAAAGAAGGGAACTCCCACCTACGCTGAACAGATTCAACCTTAATCCAATATCAAGTTGTAGTAAAGCTTCACGGGGTCTTTCCGTCTAGCCGTGGATAGAGCGCGTCTTCACGCCCATTGCAATTTCATCGAGTCCCTCGTTGAGACAGTTGTCAAGTCGTTATGCCATTCGTGCGGGCCGGAACTTACCCGGCGAGGGATTTCGCTACTATAAGACGGTTATAGTTACCGCCGGCGTTCATCAGCGCTTCGATTCAGAGCTTCACCGATGCGAAGCATCGGCGTCACCCCTCCTCTTAACGTTCTGACACTGGCCAGGCATCAGCCCCTATACATCACCTTACGGTTTTAAGCAGGGACCTGTGTTTTTATTAAACAGTCGCTTGACAAACTTTCGCTGCGTCCCCTTCCGAAGAAGGGGAAGGTCTTATTGCGAACTTACGACCGCTTTTTTGCCGAGTTCCTAAACGAGGGTTCTCTCGTCCACCTGAGGATACTCTCCTCATCCACCAGTGTTGGTTTGCGGTACGGTTTCTTTACTCTTATTCTTAGAGGTTTTTCTTGGTTCCTTCGACCCTTGAGTTTCCCCTTGCGGGGATTCCGTGGGAAAAAAGTTTTTATCTCTCGGATTTGCCAAAGAGACCCACTTTTTTCTTAGACACGAATAGCCAGATCATGCTCAAAGTAAAAAGAAACGTCACCCCATCGAGGAGTAAAGAAGGGACGGAATATTAACCGTCTGTCCATCATCTTGACCTTTCGGTTTTAGACTTAGGACCGCCTAACCCAGGGCTGATAATCAGTGCCCGGGAAACCTTGGATTTGCGGTGTTCCGGTTTCTCGCCGGAATTTTTATTACTTATACCAACATTCTCTCTTCTTTTAGCTCCACCAAATCTTACGATTTGACTTCACTGCCAAAAGAATGCTCTCCTACCAACGTTCGTGTCTCGTTTTCACTTGACACGAACGATCCTCATCTTCGGTATTAGATTTAAGCCCCGTTAAATTTTCAGTGCAAGATAACTTGACTAGTGAGCTGTTACGCTTTCTTTAAAAGATGGCTGCTTCTAAGCCAACTTCCTAGTTGTCCAAGTCGTCTCACTGCTTTTCCCACTTAATCTTCCGCTTTGGCATAAAGCCGCAGCAGATCCTCCAAAGTTCTAAAAGAACAAAGGAAGAAAATTTAAGGACCTTAGATGGAGGTCTGGGCTGTTTCCCTTTCGACAATGGAGCTTAGCCCCCACTGTCTGACTCTCTGGATAAGATTTTCGGTATTCGGAGTTTGATAGGACAAAGTAGGATTACTCCATCTTTACCCTTTCAGTGCTCTACCCCCGAAAATTAATAACCAGAGGCTAGCCCTAAAGCTATTTCGGAGAGAACCAGCTATCACCGAGTTCGATAAGCTTTTCACTCCTACCCACAATTCATCCCATGGTTTTGCACCACCAACGGGTTCGGGCTTCCTCTTAGATTTCTCTAAAATTCACCCTGATCATAGGTAGCTCACCCGGTTTCGGGTCTCAAGCGCCTAACTATAAACGCGCTTTCACGCTCGCTTTCACTAAGGCTTCTCCTTTTTAAGGATTAACCAGCTAGGCGTTTGAACTCGT
Organism: Parcubacteria group bacterium ADurb.Bin159; assembly: GCA_002070355.1. Classification (NCBI taxonomy): domain Bacteria; species Parcubacteria group bacterium ADurb.Bin159. The sequence continues at coordinate 4,362 of MWDC01000003.1, forward strand.
TGGTTCATTCTTCAATAGGAACGCCATCACCTCGTGCGAAGCACGAGGCTCTGACTCTCAGTAAGCATATGGTTTCAGGTACTTTTCATTGCCCTCTCCGGGCTACTTTTCACCTTTCCCTCACGGTACTAGTTCACTATCGATCACTAAAAGTATTTAGTCTTGGACGATAGTTCGCCCTGATTCATTCTCAACGGACGGGTTGAGAATTACTCGAGATTAATAATTATAAAACAAATTACTTTTTTCACCTACAGGACTTTCACCTTCTTTGGTAAGTTATTCCAAACTTTTCGATTAAAAGCTATTATTTTACTTTGCTTTGTCGGAAACAAAACATTATTACCTCACTACCCCTTATTTTTTTACTTGGCCCGACAGCCGCCACAAAAAGTAAGAAACCTATCTTTCGATAGATGTTCTCCGCTCTTTGTTTGAAAAAAATAAGGTTTAGACCATTCCCTTTTCGCTCGCCACTACTAAGGGAATATTCTTGTGCGGAGCACAAGATTTTTTTCTTTTCCTCCGGGTACTGAGATGTTTCACTTCCCCGGGTACCCCACGCCGTTTTGCGGCGTTTACGACGTTTTTCCGTCGTAAGGTTTCCCCATTCGGAAATCCTCGGATCAAAGGTTGCTTGCCACCTTCTCGAGGCTTATCGCAGGCTGCTGCGTCCTTCATCGGCTTTTAGTGTCAAGGCATCCACCATATGCCTTATTTTCTAATCCACCACTTAGTCAATAAACTAAGTGATATTTTTTTTGGACGAGATACGCTTTTCTCTATCTATTATAAATTGTAAAGAATAATTTATTTAAAATTTTATATTTTGAGTGTAACAAAAAATCGCCTTTGAGGCGATTTAAAAATTACCTCAAATTTAAGGGTTATTTAAAAAATTTTTTGTTTTTTGATTTTTTCAACATTTATATTCTTATGGTGTTTTTATTTTAAACTAAATTAAATATTTTGTCAAGCTATATTGTGGATAACTTAAATTGGAGTATAATATTATATTAAGGTGGGGTGGCTGAGCGGTTGAAAGCGCCTGATTCGAAATCAGGTATACCTTAAAGGTATCCAGGGTTCGAATCCCTGCCCCACCGCCAGAAAATTCAATTATTTTAAATTAAGCTTTTGCTAAAACCGCTGCCCAAATTTCATTGGCTCCTGCTTTTTTAAGAGTTTTAGCCACTTCTCTTAGAGTTGAACCGGTAGTAATAATATCATCAACAATTAAAAAATTTCCGTTTATTTTTGTTTTTGTTTTAAAAGATTCTTTAAGATTTTTCTTTCTCTCCTCTTTCCCCAAGCCAATTTGGGGATTTGTTTTTTTTGTTTTTTTTACTATATTAGTATTAAGGGATAAATTAAAATTTTTAGCCATAATTTTGGCTAATTCTTCGGATTGATTAAACCCGCGTTTTGCTTTGTCTCGCCAAAGAAGAGGAACAGGAACAATGATAAAATTTTTTTGTTTAAGATAAGGAGCAAAACCAGATTCTTCAATTGTTTTAACCAAAAGCATAGCTAATGGATTGGCTAATTCTAAGGAAAAAGGATAGAATTTAAATTGCTTAATAAGAGAAGCCACTAATTCGTTTTTATAAGAAGTGGCCACTATTAATCTTGAAATAGGGAATCGGCTTTTTCCGCAATCTAAACAAATCCCTCCAAACAAAGATGGTTTTAAGCATTTAGGGCAGGGATAATAAGGAAGAAAAGGAATTTTTTCCAAACATTCAGGGCAAAGAAAAGTACCTTCTTTTTGACACCCTAAACATTTAACCGGAAAAAGAAAATTTCTCAAAAATTTATTTATCCTCATCAAGCTATTGTTAAAACTAAAATTTTATATATAATAATATAGATTAAATCAAAAAATACCATAATTTATGGCTTTAAATAAGAAAAAAAATTTTTTAGGGGTTGACATCGGCTCAACGAGTATTAAATTAGTTGAGCTTACTAAAAAAGGAAACCTCCCTTATTTGGTTACTTATGGATATGGAGAACGAGCTATAAACGAATTAATAAAAAGCGATTCCATTGAAGCAACTCAAATGGCCTCTGCGCTTTTGAAAAAAATTTATCAAAAGTCAGGGGCAGTAAGTTTCCAAGCAGTAACTGCCTTGCCTAATTTTTCTGTTTTTAGTTCGGTAATTACTATCCCGGCAATGAATGAGAAAGATTTGACCAATGCTATTCGTTGGGAGGCAAAAAAAATTGTTCCTATGCCCTTGGAAGAAATAGTTTTAGATTGGAATATTATAGAAATATCAAAGATAGACAATAAAAAAAATTATCGAGTTCTTTTGACTGCTGCCTCTCGCAAGCTAGTCCAAAGATATGTAGATATTTTTAAACAAGCCGATTTACAACTTTTGTCTTTAGAAACAGAAGCTTTCGCTCTTTCTCGTTCTTTATTAGGCAAAGACGAAGCGCCAACAATGATTGTTGACACTTCAGCCCTAACAACTGATGTAATTATTTTTGAGAAAGGGATTCCTACCTTAAATCGTTCAATTGATATTGGAGGCATAACTATTACTAAATCAATAGCTAACTGTCTTAATGTTGATTTTAAAAGAGCTGACCAATTCAAAAGAGATATGGGAATATCTGGTTCTTCTAAAATTCCTCAGATTATTCAAGATGTTTTACAGCCGGTTGTTGATGAGATACATTATTCATTAAATCTTTATCAAAATCAAACAGGGAAATTAGTAGAAAAGATTATTCTTTCCGGCGGTTCATCATATTTGCCAAACTTGCCGGAATTTTTTTCTCGAAATTTAGAAATCAAAGTTTTTATTGGCAATCCTTGGGCAAGAATTGCTTATCCCAAAGAATTAGAACCGGCTCTTAATGAAATTGCCCCGCGTTTTGCCGTGGCGATTGGCTTAGCTTTAAGAGAGTTGGAATAAAAATTATATTTCTATGATAAATTTACTTTCTGGACAACTAAAAAAAGAGGAGGGAGAGGAGAAAGAGAAAATAAAAAAGGATAAATCAAAATTTTTTAGTTTTAAAAAAAACGAGATAAAAGAGCCGCCAGAAGAAGAAAAAAAATTTGAGACAAGAGAATGGGAAGAAAGAGTAAAAAGAGAAGAGAAAGAAAGAATAGAGAAAGAAAGAGAAGAAAGAGAAAGAATAGAAAGAGAAAAAACAGAAAGAGAGAGAGCGGAAAAAGAAAGGGCAGAACAAGTTAAAAGAGAAAGAGAAGAAAGAGAAAGAATAGAAAAAGAGAAAGCAGAGAAGGAGCGCGCGGAAAAAATTAAAAGGGAAAAAGAAGAGAAAGAAAGAGTAGAAAGAGAGAGGGCGGAGAGGGAAAGAATAGAGAGAGAAAAAGCAGAGAGGGAGAGAGCAAAAAGAGAAAAAAAAGAAAAAAAGAAAGGAGAAAAGAAAAAAACAGAAAAGAAGGAGGAACCCGTTTTTAGGGCGCCTTCAGAAATGGTAGAAAAAAGTGAAATCCCTGAAGTTAGTTTAATGCCCAAAGAGATTATAGCTATTCCTCGTTTAGTCAGAGAAAGAATTTTTATTTTTATTGCTGGTTTAATAATAATAATTTTTTTATTTTTAATGGTGCACTCTTATATTCATTGGCATTTTGAGGCATTAGCGAGTGAAGTACAAATAAGACAAGGAGATTTATCTATTTTGGAGGCAAAAGCGCAAAATTTACTTCCTCAACGCAATGAATTAATGCAATTGGAGAAAAAAGCAATGAAAGTAGACGAGCTTTTAGAAAATCATATTTATTGGACAAAATTGTTTCATTTTTTAGAGATATATACTCTGCCTGATGTTGCTTGGAGTGATTTTTCTACTGATACTAACGGGAAACTTCAATTGCATGGCCAAGCTAAAGATCTTCCTACAGTAGCGCGCCAATTGGTTGTTTTTAGCCAAGCTGCTGATTTTATTAAAAATTTTAGCATTTCATCGGTCGGCATAGGAGAAACAGCCGAATTCACTATTGATCTGGAATTAGTTGAAGGAGTATTTAAAAAATAATACAAAAATCAAAAAAAATTTTTATTAATAAAATTTTACGAAGTAGAATTGCCCAATTTTTGATTTCTGAGTTTTTATTTTTGATTTTTTTCTATGGTTCGCATCATAAAACAGCCCAAAGCAAAAAATATTAAAGAAATTATTTTTTATTATTATTGGCAAATTCTTCTTTTATGCTTTTGTCTGGTTTTCGTATTAGAATATTTTATAGTTGTTTCTCCTTTAATAAAACTTACTAAAAATAACCGAGAGCTTGATATGAAATTTTATGAGAATCTTTTGTCTGAAGAAGAAAAATTTCTTTCTAATTTAGAGACCATTGTAAACGAAGCTGAATCTTTAAACGAGAGAGACCTTTCTAAATTAGACGATGTAATGGCTACAAAAGTGAATGTGCCGGAATTATTGAATGAATTTTATTTGATAGCACAGGATAGCGGTTATGATCTTAATAACATTTCTTTCTCCTCGGAACAAGGAATTAATAAAATAAATGTAAGCTTTAGCGGGGGAGATTATCAATCATTTAAAAAATTATTATCTATTATCGAGAATAATATTCATATTATGGATATCACAAACTTAGCTTTTAGCGGCGCAGGAGAGAATTGTAGCTTTACTCTTTTAACTTATTATTTAGAATAAAAATATTCATTAATATATGGTAAAATTAGAAAAAAAATCAGAAGAAGAGAGAAAAACAAAATATTTTCTTTTAATTTTGATTATAATTATTTTAATCATAGGAATGGTTGTTTTTTTGGTAAAGTATTCGCCTTTTTTAAAAAAAGAGGGCAGAATTTCTGTCTCTTCTTGGGAGCGTCCGTCTTTTTTAGATTTATCTTTACCACAAATTGAAAGCATTAAAGAAGCGATTAATAACCCCCTATTTCAAGAATTAGAATATCACGAGAAATATTCCGTTCCAGTTATTCCCGGGGACAAAGGCAGGCCAAATCCATTTGCGCCAATTCTATAAATTTAAAACATTTTATGCTTAATGATAGATTTTTACAATTTTTTATTAATCAAAACAAATTAACTGAAGAACAGGCTAAAAAATTTTTAGAAGAATCGAAATCAATGGGCATATCCCTTGAAGAATATTTAATTGATTATTTGATTATTCCCGAAGAAGATATTTTAGAATATAAAAGCACTACTTATAAATTGCCCGTAGCTGAGCTTTATGGGAAAACAATTAGCCCCGATATTTTAAGAATAATTCCTCGTCAAGTGGCTGAAAATTATCGGTTAGTTGCCTTTGGAAAAGAGGGCAATGTTTTAAAGGTTGCTCTAAGTGACCCTTCTGATTTTAAAGCGAGAGAAGCAGTTTCTTTTTTAGCTAGAGAAAAAGGATTAGCCGTAGAATATTATGTAGCCGGAGCATCAACTATTAGCAAGATTTTAGCTCAATACAAGGGCTTAGCCGCGACAGTTAAAGAAGTGGTTTCCACTACCCAATCAGAATTTGCCTCTCAAATTGAAGAAGCAAAAATGGTTATAGGGAAAAAGCCGGGAGAAGCAGTTGAGGCCGCTCCTATCACCAGATTAGTTGATTCATTTTTGAATTATGCAGTAGAACATAAAGCGTCAGATTTGCACATTGAGGCTTTAGGCGATGAAAAAACAAGAATCAGATGCCGTATTGATGGTCTTCTAAGAGAAACAGCTATTTTGCCTATTTATCTTCATTCAGCTATTGTGGCTCGTATTAAGGTAATGGCTAATTTAAAACTTGACGAAACACGCATCCCTCAAGACGGAAGAGTAGCCATAACTATGGCTAAAAGAAAAGTTGACCTTCGTGTTTCGGTTTTACCCCTTTTAGACAAAGAAAAGGTAGTTATAAGAATTTTAGACCCGCTTCAAAGAATTACTACTTTAGAAGACCTTGGTTTTTGGGGAAAAGATTTGGAAATAATTAAAAAAGAACTTAACCGGCCATATGGTCTTTTTTTAGCCACTGGGCCAACAGGCTGTGGAAAAACAACGACCCTTTATGCTATTTTGAAAATTTTAAACAAAGCAGAAGTTAATATTGTTTCCCTTGAAGACCCGGTAGAATATTATTTAGAAGGAGTAAATCAGTCACAAATTAAACCTCAACTTGGCTATACTTTCGCCACTGGGCTTCGTTCAGTGGTTAGACAAGACCCAGATATTATTATGGTAGGAGAGATTAGAGATAATGAAACGGCAGAGCTAGCTGTTCACTCTGCTTTAACTGGGCATATTGTTCTTTCTACTCTGCATACTAATAATGCTATTGGGACCATTCCGCGCTTAATAGACATGAAAATTGAACCTTTTCTTCTCTCTTCTTGTTTAAATTTTGTAATTGGGCAAAGATTAGTGCGAAAGATTTGTCCAAAATGTAAAGAAGAATATCTGGCTAATACTGCTTTAAATCTGGAAATAGAAAAAATGTTTAAAGAAGTAAAAGATGTTGATTTATCTGAATTTCGCGATAAAAAAACAGGACAATTTCGTTTGTATAAAGGCAAGGGGTGTGCTTATTGCGGTCAAGAGGGATATGTAGGGAGAACGGTTATTTTTGAAGTGGCTCATATTACTGACCGTTTGCGGGAAATGATTAGTAATCGTGAAGATATTAATAAAATTGAACAAGAAGTAATATCAAAAGGAATGTTGCCTATAATAAAAGAAGGTTATTTAAAAGCACTAAAGGGCATTACTACTTTAGAAGAAATTTTGAGAGTATCAGAAGAATAATTTTTGACATTTTATTATGTCTGTTGAATTAGAACTAAAATTAAGAAATCTTTGTCTTGAAGCGCTAGAGAAAGAAGCTAGCGAGATTTATCTTTTAATAGGAGCAAACCCATTTTTAAGAATAAACGGGAAAATAGTTTCTCTATCTAACTCAGAAATAATATCACAATCTTTTGTCCTTGAGCTTAAAGATTTTTTACTTCAAGAGAAAAAAGAAGAATATAAAAATCAAATTATTTTTGTTTACAATCTAGAAAAGATAGGGAATATTGAAATTACTATTATTCAAGAAAAAAACGGTCCGGCTATTTTTTTAAAATTTTTAGACAAAGAAATTGAAGATTTATCAAAAACGGATTTGCCTCAGATGGTAATCAACTTTACCAATTTAAAACAAGGGATTATTTTTGTTACCGGACCCAAGGATTCAGGCAAGGCCACCTTAGTCGCCTCTCTTATTGATTATATAAATAAACACCAATCAAAATTTATTTCTACTTTAGAAAAACCAATTAAATATAAATTCAAAAGCCAAAAAAGTTTAATAGAACAAAGAGAAGTAGGGAAAGATGTTTCTTCTTTTCACGAGGGGCTTCAATATGTTAAGAAGCGCAATATTGACGTATTAATGATTTCAGAAATAGAAGACAAAGAATGCCTTAATGAACTTTTCTCTATTGCGGAAAGAGGAACCCTTATTTTCGCTATAACTTATTTTGATACATCTATAAATTTAATTAGACACTTTCTTCATTTTTATTCCAAAGAAGAAGAAGAAAGGGTTAGATATTTTTTTGCTAAAAGTTTTGGGGGAACAATTTGTGTTCGTCTTATCCCTCGTATTGGGGGCGGGAGAATAAGGGCACTTGAAGTTTTACCTCCAACAACGGCGGTAAAAACGAGCATTGAAGCTGGAAAATTTTATCAATTAACTACTATTCTCCAGAGTGAAGAGGCTATTTCTTTAGATCGTTATTTAGCCGATTTGGTTACTTCAGGAGAAATTTTGCCGGAAGAAGGAATGAAAGCTGCCATTGACCAAGACATTTTGAGAAATTTGTTAGCCAGATAAAAGTTTTGTTGAATTTTTTTCGATGATTTAATATGCAATTTGTTTTTAAAGCCAAAGATGAAAGAGGAACAACAATTAAAGGGGTGATAGAGGCGCTTAATGAAGGACAAGCCTTAGAAATTTTGCGTAAACGTAATTTAGTTATTCTTGACCTAAAAGAAGCGATAGGAGGGGAAAAGGGAAAAATTAAAATTAGTTTTACAAAAGAAAAGGTTTCCAGCAAAGATATGGTAATTTTTTCCCGTCAGTTGGCCGTAATAATTTCAGCTGGGTTACCTCTAGTTCAGGCATTAGAAACTTTAGTTGGGCAGACAGGGAATAAATATCTTGATAAAATAATAGGGAAAATTGCTGACGAGGTAAGAGGAGGTACGAGGTTTTCTTCGAGCTTAGAGCGTTATCCTAAAATTTTTGATAAATTTTATGTATATATGGTGAGGGCAGGAGAAGTTTCGGGAAAACTTGATGAGGTTCTTTCTTATTTAGCTGACGAAAAAGAAAAAAGTTATGATTTAGAGCGCCGAATAAAAGGAGCAATGATTTATCCGGTTTTTGTTTTGGTTACAGTAGTGGTTATTATGATTTTATTGCTAACCTTTGTTATTCCCCAGATAACTTCTTTAATTACTGAGGGAGGAGGAGAAATTCCCTTGCCTACAAAAATAGTGATTAGTTTAAGTGATTTTTTAAGGCATAAGTGGTATATTATTTTAGGCCTAGTAGGGGTTTTATTTATTTTTTATTTTTTCTTGGCTAATTCATCAAAAGGTAAACCAATTTGGGACAGATTAGTTTTAAAAATTCCTGTTTTTGGCCCGCTTTTTCAAAAAGTATCTTTGGTCAGATTTACTAATAGTCTTTCTACTTTAATAGTGGGAGGCATTCCCTTACCTCAGGCATTAAAAATCACTGCTGACATTGTGGGAAACGTTTGTTATCAAAAAATTATTTTAGAAACAATTCGTAATGTGGAAAGTGGCTCCTCTATCGCTACAGCGTTTTTGTCTTCGCCCCTTATCCCGAAAATACTTTCTCATTCTTTAATTGTAGGCGAACAAACAGGAAAACTTGACGAAGTTTTAAGTAAAATGTCCAGTTTTTATTCACAAGAAGTAGAAAATACTTTATCTCAATTAGTTTCTTTACTCGAGCCAATCATTATCGTGGTTTTAGGCGTGGTGGTAGGAGGTATTGTGCTCTCGGTATTTATGCCTATTTATCAACTTGCCTCTATTCAATTTTAAGTTTATAATTTGCAAGGTAAAAAAATAGTTAGAACATAGAATCCGAATTTTGATTTTTATAGGGCATATAGCTCAATGGTAGAGCGCTATCTTCACACGATAGAGGTCCGAGGTTCAATCCCTCGTATGCCCATTTTGCCCCCGTAGCTCAATGGTAGAGCAGTGGCCTTTTAAGCCATTGATCCGGGTTCGATTCCTGGTGGGGGCACTAAAAAATAAAAACATAAGAATCGAAACATAAAATAATAAATTGAAACGGCGATTTGAATTTTTTGTTTTTAATATTTGATATTTAATATTTTTATTATGCCTTTTGAACAACCTTTTCCAAAACCAAAAGAAAAAGTTCCTGAGGAAAACATTGAAGAAATAGTGGGAAATTATGGTCTTCCTCCTTATGATGTTTTTAACCGATATGGAATGTTAGTTTTCCGAACTAACGACCCCAGAGAGTTTGTTGAATATCTAAATAAATTAAAAAAAGAACCTCAGGGAGAATAAAGATAGAATTAATATATGAACATCAAAAATCGATTGTGCCTTATCGTGCTTGATGGTTGGGGTATAGGAAAAAAGAATAAGGGCAATGCTATTTATTTGGCTCAGCCCCGTGTTTTTAATTATTTTTGGCGTAATTATCCGAAAACAGCACTTAATGCTTCAGGAGAATTTGTAGGGCTTCCTTTAAATCAGCCGGGTAATTCTGAAGCAGGGCACATTAATTTAGGAGCAGGGAGAAAAGTAGAAGACGATGCTGTTTTAATTAATCAAAATATTAAAAATAAAAATTTTTTTCATAACGAGATATTAAAACAAGGAACACGCTATGCTATGCAGCATCACTCTAAAGTGCATCTTATGGGTTTAGTCACCGAAGAAAACAGCGCTCATTCTTCCCCTCTTCATTGGTTAGCTATACTTGATTTTCTAAAAAAAGAAGGAGTAAAAAAAGTTTATCTTCATCTTTTTACTGATGGTCGCGATTCTTCCCAACACGGAGCTATTGAAATTTTGCGCCGGTTTTCTCAGATTTGGGCGAAAAAATTAGATGGGTCTTCTTCGGGATTAGAAATTTTTATTGCTAGTATTTGCGGTCGGTTTTATGCTATGGACAGAACGAAAAATTGGAAAAGAACAGAAAAAACTTATAATCTTTTAACTCAAGGAGAAGGGAGAAGAGCAGAAACGCCGGAAGAGGCTATTCTCAGGGCTTATAATCGGGGAGAAACAGATGAATTTATAAAACCAACTGTTATAGAAAGGGGAGAAAAACCAATAGCTACTATTAGTGATAATGATTTAGTGATATTTATGAATCTTCGTTCAGATAGGGCGCGACAATTGACTAAAGTTTTTGTTCAAGAAGAGTTTGAAAAGAAAAATCCGGGAAGTTTTAAAAGAAAAAAGAAATTAAATAATTTAATGTTTCTCACTTTAACTAATTTTGGCCCAGATTTAGATGACATAAAAACAGTTTTTTCCCGGCCAAATGTTAAAAATAGTTTACCTCTTGTCTTAGGAAGAGAGGTTTCTCAACTTTATATTGCCGAAACAGAAAAATATGCTCATGTAACTTTCTTTTTTTCCGGAGGATATGATTATCCTTTAGCAGGAGAAAAAAGAATACGCATTGATTCTCCTGTGGTAGATAGTTATGCTGAAACTCCGGCAATGGCAACACCGGAAGTAGTTTCTCGTCTTATTAAAGAATCAAAAACGAGTAAACCCAATTTTATATTAGTTAATTTGTGTAATCCGGATATGCTTGGCCATACAGGGAATTTAGAGGCAACAGTGGATGGTATTAAAGTAGTTGATAATTATTTAGGAAAATTGGTAAATCATTTAAAAGAAAAATATATTGTTTTAGTTACTGCTGACCATGGCAATGCGGAAGAAATGATAAATTTAGAGACAGGAGAGACCATAACTACTCATACTAAAAATCTTGTGCCCTTTATTTTAATTAAAGATAAAGAACAAATAAAAGTAAGAAAAAATGGAATTTTAGCTGATGTTGCCCCGACAATTTTGGAATTAATGGGTATTCCTAAACCAAAAGAAATGACCGGAAAATCACTTTTAGAATAAGAGTAAAAGTTAAAAATATAAATTCTAAATAAATCTAAAATCTTAATAACAAATATCAAATCAAATGTTTAATTTTAAATCTAGTTAATTCCAAATTCTCCATTCTAATTTTTATGTTTTCTCCTCTTATTTTAATTATCCTTGATGGTTGGGGGATAGCCCCTCCTTCTCAGGGAAATGCTATATTTAGAGCTAAATTGCCAATTTTTAATGAATTGATAAAAACTTGGCCGGTTAAAATTATTCAGGCTTCAGGCGAGGCAGTAGGATTAATGTGGGGAGAACCAGGAAATTCAGAAGTTGGTCATCTTAATTTAGGTGCAGGAAAAATTGTTTATCAAATTTTGCCCAGAATTAATCAAGCAATTGTTAGAGGAGAGTTTACAGAGAATCAAGCTTTTAAAAAAACCATAGAACACGTAAAAAGCAACAATTCGTCTCTTCATCTTATAGGGCTTCTTTCTTCAGGTGGAGTCCATTCTTTAAATAGTCATTTATATGCGCTTTTAGAAATGGCTAAAAAAGAAGGATTATCCAAAGATAAAGTATGTTTGCATCTTATTTTAGACGGCAGAGATCGTCCTTTTAATAGCGGTTTAGATTTTGTTAATGAATTAATAAAGAAGTTAGAAATTATGGAAATAGGAGAAATTGCTTCTCTTTCTGGGCGTTTTTGGGCTATGGATAGAGATAACCACTGGGAAAGGACAGAAAAAGTTTATCAATTATTGACTGAAGGGAAAGGGGCAATAGCTAATGAGGCAAGAGAAGCTATTGAAAGATCTTATAAAAATAAAATTTTTGATGAAGAATTTGAACCAACTCTGATTCAAAAACCAGGAGACGGACTTAATTTAATTAAAGAAAATGATGCTGTTATTTTTTTTAATTTTCGGGAGGATAGAGCGCGTCAATTGACCAAAGCATTTGTAGAAGAAAATTTTTCTCATTTTCAGAGAACAAAAATTAAAAATCTTTTTTTTACGACAATGACCGAATATGAGAAAAATTTGCCGGTAAACGCTATCGCTTTTCCTCCGGAAAAAGTAAATTGGCCCTTGTCTCGTCTTTTAGCCGAAAAGGGTATTTCTCAACTTCATATTGCTGAAACAGAAAAATATGCTCATGTAACTTTCTTCTTTAATGGAGGCAAAGAAGAGCCATTTCCCGGAGAAAAAAGAATACTTGTTCCTTCTCCACGAGTATCTTCTTATGCTCTTAAGCCTGAAATGTCTGCTAAAGAAGTGACTGATAAAGTGCTTTTAGCCCTCGATGGTCAAGAATACTCTTTTATTATTGTAAATTTTGCCAATCCGGATATGGTTGGCCATACCGGGGATATTAATGCGGCTATTTCTGCCTTAGAAACGATTGATAATTTAATAGGAGATATTGTAGAATTAGCTCAAAATAAAAAATGGTCAGTTTTAATTACTGCTGACCATGGGAATGTTGAAGAGATGATAAATTTTAAAACAGGAGAAATCAATAAAGAGCACTCTACAAATCCCGTGCCATTTATAGTTATAGCCGAGGGGCTAAAAAGAGAAATTCCCTTAAAAGAAGTCCCTGATTTAAGCAGTTTAAGAGCTTCGGGCATTTTGTCTGATGTTTCACCTACGATTTTAAAATTAATGGGTTTACCTAAACCAGAGGAGATGACAGGAACTTCGTTGATATAAAAGAGATTGAATATTTATTTAATATTTTAATTATGGCTGAAGAAATTTTAGAAACATCAAAAAAAATAAAAGGAGGAGAAAAATTTTTTGCCTTTCTTTGTTATTTAGGAATTTTAGTTTTAATTCCTTTAATTTTTAGGAGTCGAAGCAATTTCGTTCGTTTTCATTTTCGCCAGGGAGCGGTTATTTTCGCTCTTAAAATAGTTTCTTTATTTTTCGTTTTTATTCCTTTAGTGGGAGTAATTTTAACTTTAATTGGTTGGCTTATTCTCGCCATTTTTGCCTTTATAGGATTAGTGGCAGTAATAAGGGGAAAATATTATAAAATACCACTTATTTATTTTTTAACTGGTAAGCTAAAAATAAAATAGAACATAGAATATAGAAAATAGAATATAGAATTTAATTTATTTTAATTTTTTATTATGTCTAATTACATTCTTTCGTTTAATCAAATCGGCATTAAAAATGTCCCGCAAGTAGGAGGGAAAAACGCTTCTTTGGGGGAAATGTATCAAAATTTAACCAAAAAAGGGTTAAGGGTCCCCAATGGTTTTGCCACTACCTCAGAGGCATATTGGTATTTTTTAGAAAGCTCCGGACTCAAAAGAAAAATTGGGGAAATATTAAAAGGTTTGAATACTAATAATGTTAAAAATTTAATGGAAAGGGGAGAAAAAATTCGCCATTTAATTTTAAAAACTCCTTTACCCAAGGATTTAGAAAAGGCAATTATTTCCAGTTATCGGAAATTATCAGTTGGTTATGGAGTGAAAGCAGCGGATGTGGCGGTAAGAAGTTCGGCAACTGCTGAAGATACAAAAACCGCTTCTTTTGCCGGGCAAATGGAATCTTATCTTAACGTGAAAGGAGAAGCCCAACTTTTAGAAGCAATTAAAAAATGTATTTCCTCTTTATTCACTAACCGGGCTATTTCTTACCGCGCGGAAAGGAAAATAAATGATTTAGATGTTGCCCTCTCTGTGGGAATTCAGAAAATGGTGCGTAGCGATATGGCTTGTTCGGGAGTAATGTTTTCTTGCGACACAGAATCAGGATTTGCCGATATTACTGTGATCAATAGTTCTTGGGGATTAGGAGAAAATGTAGTTAAAGGAAGAGTCACCCCTGATGAATTTATAGTTTATGAGCCATTAATACTTAAGGGGTATAAAGCTATTATTTCTAAGCATTTAGGCACTAAAGAAAAACGATTAATTTATTCAAAAAATGGCTTAACTAAAAACATTTCTGTTCCTTTAAAAGACAGACAAAAATTTACTTTAACTGATGAAGAAATTTTAGAATTAGCCAGATATTCAGTAATTATTGAAAAACATTATGGCCAGCCAATGGATATGGAATGGGCTAAAGATGGAAAAGATAAAAAATTATATCTTCTTCAAGCTAGACCAGAAACGGTTCAGTCCCAAAGAAAAATGAATATTTTGGAAAAATATGTTTTAAAAGATTCATCTCCCAAAAGATCTGTTTCTAAAACAGGGGGAGGAAGGAGTAAATTTAAAGTTTTAGTGGAAGGTATAGCTGTTGGTTCTAAAATTGGCGAGGGCAAAGCTCATTTAATAAAAAGTGTTAAAAAAATAGGAGAATTTAAAGCAGGAGAAGTTTTAGTTACCAAAGTAACTGACCCGGATTGGGAGCCGATTATGAAAATAGCCAAAGCGATAGTTACTGATGAAGGGGGGAAAACATCGCATTGTGCTATTGTTGCCAGAGAGTTAGGCATTCCAGCAGTGGTGGGCACAGATAAAGCTACCCAAATAATTAAAACCGGGCAAGACATTACTGTAAGTTGTGCTGAGGGGGAAAAGGGCTATGTTTATAAAGGGTTGCTTCCTTTTAAAATTGAAAGAGCTGATATGGGAAAATTAAAATCTTCTCGAACAAAAATAATGATGAATATTGGCAATCCTCAGGAAGTTTTTCCTCTTTCCTTTCTTCCTAACGACGGTGTTGGTTTAGCCAGAGAAGAATTTATTATTAATAATTATATTGGTATTCATCCTTTAGCTTTACTTAATTACGCAAATTTAAAAGATAAAAAAATTAAAAATCAAATTGACAAATTAACCTTAGGTTATAAAAACAAGGTTCAATTTTATGTTGATAAATTAGCCGAAGGCATAGGAAGAATAGCCGCAGCTTTTTATCCCAAAGATGTAATTGTCCGTTTCTCTGATTTCAAGAGTAATGAATATGCTAATTTAATTGGCGGAAAATTTTTTGAACCAGAGGAAGCTAATCCAATGATTGGTTGGCGGGGCGCTTCTCGTTATTATGACGCGAAGTTTAGGAAAGCTTTCGAGTTAGAATGTTTAGCCATCAAAAAAGTTCGAGAAGAAATGGGATTTTTAAATATTATAGTAATGATCCCCTTTTGCCGAACAATAGAAGAAGGGAAAAAGGTTTTAAGCATTATTGACGAATTCGGTTTGCGTCAAGAAAAAAAAGGAATAAAACCTCTAAAGGTTTACGTGATGGCAGAAATCCCAGCTAATGTTATTTTAGCTGAAAAATTTGCTAAAATATTTGATGGATTCAGTATTGGTTCAAATGATTTAACTCAATTAATGTTGGGAGTAGACCGGGATAGTTTAAGATTAGCCCATATCTTTGATGAGAGAAATGAGGCGGTGACCAAATCAATCAAAGAATTTATTTCCTGTGTTCATAAATGCGGGAAGAAGGTAGGTATTTGTGGAGAAGCCCCGGCTAATATTCCCGGTTATATTGAATTTTTAATTAAATCGGGCATCGACTCTATTTCCGTTAATCCTGATTCTATTTTAGAAACCAAATTATTAGCCGTTAGAGCCGAATCATAACTTAGGGGCAAGCCCTATCTATTCTACCTGTCGGAAAATAAGCGGCAAGCAGGCACGATTTTGATTGATTTTAAAATATAAAGAAAAAATGATAAATGTGAGTAAAAAAGAATTAGAATCAGTCATTGGTTTAGAAATACATTTAGAACTCAAAACAAAAAGTAAAATTTTTTGTTCTTGCTCTAATAATTCAGTAGAGAAAATCCCCAATAAAAATATCTGCCCTATTTGCCTTGGCCATCCCGGGGTTTTACCTGTTTTAAACAAAGAAGCAGTAATTAAAATTCTCAAATTAGCTTTAGCTATAAAGGGGGAAATTAATTTTTGTTCTTCGTTTGATAGAAAAAATTATTTTTATCCTGATTTACCTAAAGCTTATCAGATTAGCCAATATTATCGTCCTTTTGTTAGGGGCGGTTTTTTAAAAATAGGAAAAGAAAAAATTTTATTTGACAATATTCATTTAGAAGAAGACACAGCAAAGTTGTTGCATAGTTTGAGCAATAAAGAAACATTTTTAGACTTTAATAGAGCAGGGATACCTCTTTTAGAAATCACCACTTTACCAGTAATTAATAGCGCTAGGGAAGCGAAATTATTTTTAAAAGAGCTTCAACTATTGGTCCGTTATTTAGAAATTTCTGAAGCAAATATGGAAAAAGGACAAATGAGGTGCGACGCCAATATTTCTTTAAGGCAAAAAGGAGAAAAAAAATTATTTCCCAAAACAGAAATTAAAAATTTAAATTCTTTTCGCAGTGTTGAAATGGCTTTAAATTATGAAATTCTTCGTCAAACCAAACTTTGGCAAAGAGGAATTCCTCCTGATTTCTCCTCTACTCGAGGTTGGGACGAAAAAAATAAACGAACTTTTATAGAAAGGGAAAAAGAAGAATTAAAAGATTATCGTTATTTTCCTGAACCGGATTTGTTGATTTATGATGTTAATTTTTTAATTAAAAACATCAAATTAGACGAATTACCTCGAAAGAAGATAGAGCGTTTTATAGAAGATTATGATTTTACTTTAGAAGAAGCAGAGATATTAGTGGAAAACAAAAAAATTGCTGATTTTACCGAAGAAGTTATTTTAAAATTAAAAGACAATCTTTTGTCTTTAGCAGAGATTGAAGGGGACGAAGAAGAAAGATGGGAGAAATACAAAAAAAAATTAGCTCATTTAACGGCTAATTGGATTATTAACAAATTTTTGCCTTTTTATAAACAAAACAAAATTTTGGTTAATTCGGAAGAGATACCTATTACTTCTGATAATTTTTCTCGCTTTATTATTTTAGTTTATGAGAATAAAATTTCTTCTGCTTTAAGAACAGAAATTTTAAAACAAATGATATTGAAAGGAGAAGATGTCGACAATCTTATTAAAGAATATTCAAAAGAAGACATCAGAGAAAGCAATGATTTGGAGCAAATAATCAAAGAAACGTTAGAAGAAAAAAAAGAGCTGGTTTCTCTTTACAAAAAAGGAAAAATAAATGTAATTCATGTTTTTGTCGGAGAAATTATGAAAAAAACAAAAGGAAGAATTGAACCGGAGAAGATAAGAAAAATTTTAGAAAAAAAATTAAGCTAAAAATTTTTTAATTATTTTTTCGGCCTCTTTATAATTATTGAGCCAAAAGACGTTTGGCTCTTTTTTAAACCAAGTTATTTGTCTACGAGCGAAATTTTTGGTATTTTTTTTAATATTTTTTATAGCTTCTTCTAATTCAATTTTATTTTCTAAAAAAGGAATAATCTCTTGATATCCTAAGGTATTTTTAAGTATAATATTATTTGGGTATGTATTCCAAAGTTTTTTTGTTTCTTCCACTAAACCTTGAGATATCATTTTATCAGTTCTTTCCTCTATATTTTTATAAAGTAATTGGCGAGGAAGGTTAATGCCAATTTTCAAAATATCAAATTTTGATTTTTTGCTTTGCCGTAAATCCGAAAAGGTATGGCCAGTGGTGAAAATCACTTCTAGCGCTCTAATAATGCGTCTTTGATTATAGGGGTCAATAAATTTTTTACTTTTTGGGTCATAGTAAAGTAAAATCTGATAAAGATAAAGAGGGCCATATTTTAAAGCGGTTTTTTCTAATATTTTTCGCAAGTTGATATCAGGTGGAACTTTAGGTATTTGATAATTTGAAATAATACTTTTTAAGTAAAGTCCTGTTCCTCCCACTAAAAAGGGGCATTGCCCCTTTTTAATAATTTCAGATATATATTGATTGGCTAATTTTTGGTATTGAGCTAAAGAAAATTTTTGGTTTAAGCTGATTATGTCAATCATATAATGGGGGATAGAGGAATTTTTAGGAGGTTTAGCCACCCCAATGTTTATTTCTTTGTAAATAGCTCGACTATCAGCCGAAACAATAACTCCATTAAATTTTTTAGCCAATTTTAAAGAAAGAGCAGTTTTTCCTGCTCCAGTTGGTCCCAAAATTACTATTAATTTGGGGTCAGACCCCATTTTTTGTTTCTCGGAAAGCTTTTGTTTATGTGGGTTTTCTGAGGATTTTTTAAATTTAGCACGTTTTTGATTCATTTAGGGGAAATTCAAATTATTTCTCCTTCTAATCCCCAAGGAGCAGCTTTTTTAATTTTTACTTTTACAAATTGACCAATTAAATCATTTTTATCTCGATAAAGAACACGGACATGTTTTTGATTTTTTGAATGGCCGAATAAATAATCAAATTTTCTCTCTTCAATAAGAGTGTCCATTATTTGGTTAATATATTTTTTGTTATTTATTAAAGCCGTTTCTTTGAGAATTTTAAAAAGTATTTTTTCCCTTTGTGCTTTTAGAGATGGCGGCACGTTATCATCTAATTTAGCTAAAGCAGTAAAGGGGCGAGGAGAATATTGGGCAATATAAGCCATATCAAATTTTAATTCTTTCATTAAACGTCGAGTATGGTCAAATTGTTTTTTAGTTTCTGACGGCAGCCCTACAATAATATCAGTAGAAATGGTTATATTTTTTATTTTTTGTCTAATAAGAGCAATTTTTTCTTTATATTCTTCTATAGTATAATTTCTGTTCATCAATTTAAGCATTTCATTATCGCCTGATTGAACGGGTAAATGAAGATAGGGGCAAATTTTTTTACTTTTAGCCATTAATTCAATCAATTCAGAAGATAAATCTTTGGGGTGATTACTGATAAAACTTAGCCAGAAATCACCAGGAATATTTTCTATTGTTTTTAATAAATCAACAAAATCAGCATTTTTTGATTTTTGGTTTTTGCTTCTGCCTTGGTAAGAATTGACGTTTTGGCCCAAAAGAATTATTTCTTTATAACCGGCTTTTATTAATGATTTAGCTTCTTCTAAAATATCAGAAAATGGTCGACATATTTCCTTCCCTCTTACATAAGGGACGACACAATAAGAGCAAAAATTATTACAGCCGACAGAAATAGGAATAAATGCCCTGAATGGAGAACTATATTTTGGATTAATATGGAGATAGTCATCTGTTTCAGAAAAATTAAATACTTTTGTTAGATCTTTTATATCAAAAATAAGATCAACCTTCGATTTTAATTTTTTCTTATCGTTTAAAGTAACGCATCCAGTGAGAAAAATTTGAGGATTTTTTTTACTTTTTTTCAATTGATTAATTTGACCGTATAGACGGTCAACAGCTGATTGTCTAACTGAACAAGCATTAAACACCACAAGATCGGCTGTTTCCTTGTTTTCAGCTTTTTGGTAATTATTTTTTTCTATAGCTGCAGCAATTCTTTCCGAATCAGATTTATTCATTTGACAGCCATAGGTTATAATCCAATATTTTTTCATAAAATAGGGACAGTCCCCTTTTTCCGACCTCCGCAAACCCGCATCAATAAAAGGATATCTCGCCAAAAAATCGAACTTGACACTTTTTTCACCAAAAGGGAGTTTTCTGGAAAAAAGGCAGTTTCTGCCTCTCTGTTGACTAACAGACAGGCACGATTTTATTCAAAATTTCAAAACTAATCAACAATGAATTTTAGAAATTCTGAAATAAAATTACGAGGCAAAACCTCGTTTTTTAGAGCACAAAATCGTCTTTAAAAGCTTCACCTTTGAGGAATTGCTTCTTTCAAAAGTTTTTCAATAAATTGTTTTTTAGTTGTTTTTTGGTAATTTTTCTTTCCTCTTTCTCTAACGTTTAAATATTTTCCTTTCATTTCTTTATCGCCAATAACCAAGATATAAGGAATTTTCTGTTTCTCTGCTTTGCGGACTTTATAAGGAATTGTTTCATTAGAATTATTCACTTCTACGCGAATGTTTAAATCCTCAAATTCTTTAGCTAATTTTAAGGCAAATCTTTTGTGTTTTTTGCCCACAGAGGAAATGTTAATTTGTACAGGAGAAAGCCAAAAAGGCAAAGCGCCAGCATAATTTTCTAAAAGCACACCAATAAATCTTTCAAGTGATCCTAAAAGAGCTCGGTGGATCATAATTGGCTTTTCTTTTTTGCCTTTTTCGTCAATAAAAAAGAGATTAAAGCGAGAAGGGAGATTAAAATCAACCTGAATAGTACTACATTGCCATGGCCTACCCAATGAATCTTTTATTTTTATATCAATTTTTGGACCGTAAAAAACGCCACCACCCGGATCAATTTGATAGGGGATTTTTGATTTTGATAAAGTTTTTTTAAGAGCATCCATTGCTTTATCCCAAATTTTTTGTTCGCCAACAAATTTGTCCGGTTGAGTGGAAAGGAAAATTTCATATTTTTTGAAGCCAAAAGTTCGAAGTATTTTCAAAGCAAGTTTAAATGATTTTTCAATTTCTTCGTCTAATTGGGAGGGAGCGCAAAAAATATGGGCATCGTCTTGGGTAAATCCTCTTACTCTGGTTAATCCGTGTAAAACTCCGGATTTTTCATAGCGATAAACAGTCCCCATTTCCGTGTATCTTAAGGGCAAATCTCGATAACTTTTTAAGCTGTCTTTAAAAATAGCAATATGAAAAGGGCAATTCATTGGTTTTATTTGATAATCATCTTTCTCTTCTTTTATTTCTTTAAGATGAATAGAGGGAAACATACTTTCTTTATAGAAATCAATGTGGCCGGAAATTTTCCAAAGGTCAATTTTAGCCAAGTGTGGACTAGACACTAATTTATAGCCATTTTTCAAATATTCTTTTAGCACATAATCCTCAATTGTTTTTTTTAATATTGCCCCTTTAGGAAGCCACAAAATAAGACCCGGCCCGATTTCATCTATTTCTTTAAACAATTCTAAACTTTCTCCTAAAAGACGATGGTCTCTTTTTTTTGCCTCTTCTTCTTGTTTTAAATATTTTTTAAGTTCTTCCGGTGTTTCAAAAGCTAAACCATAAATACGAGTAAGCATTTTATTTTTTTCGCTTCCCTTCCAGTAAGCGCCGGCAATTTTAATTAATTTAAAACTGCCTATATCTTTTAAAGAAGGGATATGAGGCCCCCGGCAAAGATCGATAAAATCTCCTAATTGATAAATAGTGACATTATTTGATTTTTGGTTTTTTATAGTGGCGTCGTGTTTTTCTAAATCAGAAAGAAGCTCTAATTTATAAGGTTGGTCTAATTTTTTGAATAATTCTTTAGCCTCATTTATAGTCAATTCTTGACGAATAAATTTTAAATTTTTCTTTATAAGGCGTCTCATTTCTTCTTCAATCTTATTAAGGTCTTTTTCTTCAATAGGTTTGGGAAATTCAAAATCATAATAAAAACCATTGGCAATAGCTGGACCAATACCAAATTTTACCTTTGGCCAAAGGTTTAAAATAGCAGCAGCCATTAAATGAGAAGTGGAATGCCGTAAAGTTTCTAAATCAATTTTATTTTTCATTTTGAATAATAGTTATTTTGATATGATCAGCCCGGGAAGGAGTTTTTTTCAAAAAAAATGGCTTAAAGACAAATTTCACTGTTTTTATCCCCCCGATTTTTTCTAAATATTGTTTAATTTCTAATGGATTTAGAGCGATTAATTCATTTTTAGATAGAGAGGGATTTTCTTCAGTCAAAAGAGTTTTGCCTTGAGCTTCTATTTTTAAAACAGCTTTTTTAGAATCAGACAAATCTTCAATTTTGATAGAAATAGGCTCGGCAGAGGAAATTAATTTTTTCCCCAAAGGAATTGAAGATTTTAATTCGTTAAGAATATATTCGGATAAAACATTTTCTTTAATAGCCACGGCTAAAAATTCAATTTTCCCTGAACAAGGGAATTCTTCTTTTTCCTCTCCCACATTAGCTTGGCAATTGGATTCTAAAATATTGCTTTGAGTTATTACTTTGTATCCTTCTTCATTTAATTTATTTTTTAATTCCTCGTTAGCCATTTCTGTTAATGTTTTTTCAATTTGGGATTTAGCCTTGTTTAAATCTTCTTCTTTAACTATTGCTCCAATCTTAGTTTCTCGAGAAAAAGTGTTTTCGTTTTTAGCATAAATTTTTAGAAAGAGAGAGGGATTACTTTTTAAACCAGGTAAAGTGAAAGTGGTGGGATCAAGTTCGTATTCTTCTCCCGGCTTATCAGCTTTTACTTTTGCTTCTATTTTGCCCTTAGCCGGGATAGAAACAGCGTTTTCTAAACGGAAAATTAATCCCTCCGGACTTTCCAGCCGGCTAGCGGCAATAATTTTTTGATTTGATGAACTGTCATTATAAAGGAAAACTTTTCCTTGAGCATAATCTCCTAAAACAGTTGATGCCTCGGGATTAAATTTTAAGCTTGTTTCTTTTGAAATTTTTATAATTTTCCCCTCAATGTCTCCCTCTAAATTAGACCCTTCTTCTTTAACCACTAAAAGAAAATCAGTTTTTATATCTTCTGGGACAACCTCAAGAGTAATTTCTAATTTTTGGTTAAAAATATTAGTAAAAAAAATAGTGAATACTAAAAGAGCAATAGTAGCGATGATAAAAAAATAAGCAATTTTTTTATGAGGGGAAATAAAAACTTTGGGCATAATAAAAAATCAAATTTATTGTGTTATGCTTTGTCTTTTATATTTTACTTTATTCTCCATTTAAAGCAAGATGTGAAAGATTGTCTTCATCTACTAAACGGACTTTTTCGGCA
Source organism: Parcubacteria group bacterium ADurb.Bin159 (assembly GCA_002070355.1). NCBI lineage: Bacteria > Parcubacteria group bacterium ADurb.Bin159. The sequence continues at coordinate 27,150 of MWDC01000003.1, forward strand.
ATAAGTTTTAAGCTACCTTCTTTATCAGAAATACGGCCGCTAATAAGAACAATATTGCCTTCTTGCCAGATATCGAGTGTATTTTGGTAAAGATTAGGAAAAATTATAGATTCAATTTGCGCTGAAGAATCAGATATTTCCACAAAGAGCATTGTTTGATGTTGATGAGTAGTATTCTTTTTAATTTTTTCTATAATTCCTACCACTTTGCCATAGCCATTATTTTTCAATTGGGCAATGGATTTTACATATTTTTTGATTGTTTCTTCATATCTTTTGAGCGGATGTTCGGAAACGAAAATTCCCAAAAGTTCTTTTTCCCAAAATAATTCTTGTCGGAAAGATACTTCTGTTGTTTTTTTTAATTTAAGAGAAAGGGAATGGCCTAATCCCAATTTGGCAAAAAGCGTTTTTTGGCCATTAGTTTTGTCTTTTTCTTGCCTTCGAGCAAAACTTAAAAGTAAATCTAAATTAAAAAGCATTGTTCCTCTATCCTCTAATGGATCTAATGCTCCGGCTTTAATTAAACTTTCTAAAGATTTTTTGTTAAGATTTTTTGAATGGATTCGAGAAAGAAAATTTTCTAAACTGATAAATTTTCCACCTTTTTCTCGCTCTTCAATAATTTCCGAAACAATGGGTTTGCCTACATTTTTAATAGCCAATAAGCCAAAACGGATTTTGTTTTCTTTGGCGCTGAAACTCTCAAAACTTTCATTGATGTCCGGGCCGAGTACTTCTAACCCCATCCGCCGCGCTTCTTCCACTTCTATAGTAATTCTATCCAAATCACCTTGATCTGAAGTTAAAAGGGCTGTCATAAATTCAACAGGCCAATGGGCTTTAAGATAAGCAGTTTGATAGGCAATAATAGCATAGCAGACAGCATGACTGCGGTTGAATCCATAACCGGCAAAGGGTTCAATAAAAGAAAAAATCTTTAAAGCTGTTGATTCGGGAATCTTATTTTTAAGGCAACCTTTAATAAATTTTTCTTTTTGTTCAATTAATAATTTTTTTATTTTTTTACCTACTGCTTTACGTAAAATATCAGCTTCAGCTAAAGAAAAACCGGCTAAAGAACGGACGATTTGCAATAATTGTTCTTGAAAAACCGCTATGCCATAAGTTTTTTGAAGTATGGGGCGGAGTTTAGGATGAAGATAAGTAATTTTTTCTTTACCATGCTTTCTGTTAATATAATCAGGGATAAGCTTCATTGGCCCCGGCCGATAAAGAGCAATCATTATAACAATGTCTTCAAAATTTGTAGGTTTTAATTCCTTGAGATAACCTCTCATCCCTCCGCTTTCTAACTGGAAACAACCGATTGTTTCTCCTTTTTGAAAAAGGTTAAAAACCATTTTGTCGTTTAAAGGGATTTTTTCTAAATCAATATCTATATTTTTTGTTTTTTTAATTAATTTAACTGCTTGTTCTAAAACAGTTAAGTTGCGAAGGCCTAATAAATCCATTTTTAAAAGTCCTAATTCTTCAATAGTATGCATTTCGTATTGAGTAATAATGGTTTTTTCTTTACCAGAAACATCGTATTGGAGGGGCACATATTCACTTAAAGCTTGAGGAGTGATAACTATACCGCAAGCATGCCGCGAGGAATGTCTAGCTACCCCCTCCAATTTTTGAGCAGCATTAGTGATAACTTGAGCATCTTTATTATTTTCAATAAATGATTTTAATTCTTGAGTCGTTTTTAAGGATTCTTTTAAGGGAATATTTGGTGGAATTGTTTTGGCTAATTTATCGCAAAAAGCATAAGGAAAATTTAATGTCCTGCCCACATCTCTTACTGCTGCTCGCGCTGCCAGTGTACCAAAAGTAATAATCCCCGCCACATGGTCCTTTCCGTATTTATTTTCTAAATAATAAACAACTTCATCTCTTCTTAAATCAGCGAAATCAAGATCAATGTCAGGCATATTAATTCTTTCTGGGTTCAAAAATCGTTCAAAAATAAGTTCATATTTTAAGGGATCAATATTAGTAATACCTAAAATATAAGAAACAATAGAAGAGGCAGCTGAACCTCTCCCTGGGCCTACTACGATATTTTGATTTTTTGCCCAGTTAGTAAGATCTTCTACAATTAAAAAATAAGAAGCAAAGCCGGTTTTTTTTATAACACTTAACTCATAATTTAAACGAGTTATAACCTCTTTATTTTTCTTAGAATAGCGGAGGGGCAATCTTTTAAAACAAAGTTCTTCCAGATAATCATCCGCGCTTTTATTGTCCGGCGTATTGAATGGCGGCAATTTTATATTCCCCAATTCTATTTCTAAATGGCAAGAATCAGTGATTTTTTGAGTATTTTTAATGGCTTGAGGAATGTCTTTAAAATTTTTTTCCATTATTTTATCAGAGAGAAAAGAAAAATCGCCATTCATCATTAGGCGATTTTTATCATTTTTTTTCTTTTTTGTTTGAAGGCAGAGAAGAATATCTTGAATTTCTTTGTCAGTAGAAGAAAGATAATGAACATCGTTAGTAGCTACTACTTCCATGTCGAATTTTTTACCTATTTGGATAAGTTTTTCATTTACTATTTTTTGCTCAGGAATTTCTGGATGATATTGAAGCTCTAAATAAAAATCTTTACCAAAAATTTCTTTATAAAAAAGAGCTGTTTTTTCAGCTTGTTCTATTTTTTTCTCAATAATAAGACGAGGAATTTTCCCTTGAAGACAGGCGGAAAGGGCAATTAGCCCTTGGGAATATTTTTTTAATATTTCTTCGTCAATTCTTGGCTTATAATAAAAACCTTCTAAGTGGGCGATAGTGGTAAGCTTGATAAGATTTTTATACCCCTCATAATCTTTAGCCAATAATACCAGATGATATGGTTTTTCATCAAAGCCTTTTCTTTTATTTTTATATCCGTTAGGAGCAAGATACACTTCACAGCCAATAATTGGTTTTATTTTTTCTTCTTTTGCCTTTTTATAAAATTCAATTGCTCCATACAAAACTCCGTGATCAGTTAAAGCAACAGCAGGCATTTTGTATTTTTTTGCTTCATTTATCAATTCATCAATTTTGGGTAATCCGTCAAGCAAAGAATAATGACTATGATTATGAAGATGGATGAACATAAAAAATCGAAAATTTCCTCGAAGCTCTCGCTTTCGCGGAACTCTAAAACATCTATTTAAAATTCCAAATTTTAACTTTTCTATTATACTTTCTTTTTTCTTTTTGACAAGAAAGGCAAAATTTGTTATTCTTTATAGTAAGATATTTTCTAATTTAATCTTGCGTTTTGTCAGAGTATTAATGCTTTTAATTTTAATAAATTGATTTTTGGGGTTGAGATATTATAATATTATGTACTCTTTTCTTTTTGCTTTACAAAACTTTTTTCGTAATTTTTGGTTGAGTCTTGTTTCCATCGTAATGATTTTTTTGATGTTATTTTCTCTAAGTATTTTAAGCTCTTTAAATATATTTTTTAATTATTCTTTGAATTTTTTAGAGAACAAAGTTGATTTGAGTGTTTATTTAAAAAATAATTTAACCCAAGACGAAATTAATGCCTTTAGAACGGAAATAGAAAATTTGCCCCAAGTAAAAAATGTAAATTATTTATCAAGTGAAGAATCTTTGGAGAAATTTAAAGAGATTCATCAAAACGATACAACTATTCTTGATGCTTTGAATGAAATTGGGGAAAATCCATTTGGTGCTTCAATGTCTATTAAATTGTATAATCCGTCAGACCTTTCTTTGGTTAAAAATTTTATTAGCGAAGAAAGATTTGCTAATTTCGTTCAAGACGAAGATTTTTATAACTACGAAGAAGTGATTGCGGTATTAGAAAATCTTTCTAAAAAACTTAAATGGCTAATGGCGTTTTTGACATCAATTTTTTCCTTAATTGCTATCTTAATTGTATTTAATACTATTCGTTTAGGGATTTATGCCAGAAAAGATGAACTTACTATAATGCGATTAGTGGGGGCAAAATCTTCTTTTATTAGAGTTCCTTTTTTAATAGAGAGCTGTCTTTGCGTTTTTTTTGCTTGGTTAATTAATTTATTTGTTTTTTCTTCTTTCGTAAAATTTGTAGACCCTTATTTAACTAATTTTTTTGGCCAAGATTTTGTTTTTAGTCAATATTTAGGAGGAATTTTTTGGTCGTTTTTCGGATTATTGGGAATTTTTGCTTTAATTTTAGTGCTTCTTTCCGCTTTAGCAGCTACTCATCGGTATCTTAAAGCGTAAAATTAAAAAATGTCCCTATAGTTTAACGGAAAGAACATAGGCTTCCGGAGCCTAAAGTGGGGGTCCGATTCCTCCTAGGGACAATAAAATACACAATTTATAGAAATTTTTAACAATATTTAATTTTTTATATATGATAATACAAATTATTATTAGTTTAATTTTAGGAGGGGTTATCGGTTATTTTGGCTATAAAGCGTATTCTCAACGTCAAATTGATACCGCGGCAGCTAAGGCCAAGGAAATTTTAACCAAGGCTAAGGTTCGCCAACAAGAAATTTTTTTTCAAGCCAATGAAGAAGCGGCAAATATTCTAGAAAGAGCGACTGAAGAAGAGAGGAGGAGGAGAAAAGAACTTAAAGAGTCTGAAGAACGTTTAAACGAAAGGCAATCTTTGTTTGAAAAAAAACTTTTAAGATTAGAAGAAAATATAGAAAAAATGGAACGTGATAAACAACAGATAGAAAGCGCTAAAGAAAAAATTCGCGCTCTTTATAAAGAAGCAAGGGAAAAATTAGAATCAATTGCCGGGCTTTCCAACGAAGAAGCAAAAGAAGAGCTTTTTAAAAAAATAGAAGAAGAAGAGGCGGAGAATCTTGTGGCTCGCCTAAAAAAGATAGAAGAAGAAAATAGCGAGGAATTGGAAAAAAGAGCTCAAGAGATAATAACTTCAGTTATTGAAAGATGTTCTACTGGTCATATGAGTGAAATTGCTACTTCCACTGTTGATTTGCCTTCTGATGAAATAAAGGGAAGAATTATTGGTAGAGAGGGCCGCAATATTAAAACATTGGAAGCGGCTACCGGGGTAGAAATAATTGTAGATGATACGCCAAATGTAGTTTTTGTTTCAGCTTTTTCTCCTTTAAGAAGAGAAATTGCCAAGAGATCTTTAGAAAAATTGATTGTTGATGGCCGAATTCAACCAGCCAGAGTTGAAAGTATCGTAGAAAAAGTAAAACAAGAATTATCTTCAGAGATTAAAAAAGCAGGGGAAAACGCAGTTTACGATTTGGGTATTGCTGGTTTAGATTCAAAACTAGTTCAACTAATTGGCCGATTGAAATTTCGAACGAGTTATGGACAAAATGTTTTAAGTCATTCCATTGAAGTAGCTAATTTATCAGCTCTTTTAGCCGAAGAATTGGGAGCTGACCCTGCTTTAGCTAAAAAAGCCGGTCTTTTACATGATATTGGCAAAGCAATAGACCAAGAAGTAGAAGGGACTCATCCGGAAATTGGCGCGGAAATCGCCAAAAAATACGGCTTGCCGGAAGAGATTATTATTCCCATTGCTTCCCATCACGAAGATCATCCATCAACATTACTGGCGGTTATTGTTAAAGTGGCTGACGCTCTTTCTGGTTCTCGACCGGGAGCAAGAAGAGAAAGTTATGAAAATTATTTGAAAAGGCTTGATGAATTAGAAAAATTAGCCTTAACTTTTCCTGGTACAGAGAAAGCTTATGCCATTCAAGCTGGTCGGGAATTACGTGTTTTTATTAAGCCGGAAGAAATAAATGACTTAGAAGCCATAAAATTAGCTAAAGAAATCGCTCAAAAAATAGAAAAAGAAATTACTTATCCCGGAGAGATTAAAGTGACAGTTATTCGTGAAAATCGTATTACTGAATATGCGAGATAATATTTTATTTTTTTGTAATTCCGCTTTTAGCGGGAGTTTTGAAGAATATTTTCTATGAAACGCACTTATCAGCCTAAAAAAAGAAAAAGAGCTAAAACCCATGGTTTTAGAAAAAGAATGCGCACTAAATCAGGTAGAGAAGTTATATCTAACCGCCGGAGAAAAGGTAGACAAAGGTTATCTGTATGATAAAAAAAATTTTTTGTTTGAGAGGGGAAAAATTTTTTACTAAAATATACCAGAGTGGGAGAAAAATATATACTCCATTTTTAAGATTATATTGGATAAATAATAATTTAGAATTTAATCGATTTGGCATTGTTGTTTCTCTAAAAGTATCTAAACGTTCAACAAAGCGTAATCTTTTAAAAAGAAGAATTCGGGCTATTATTAAAGAAGAAATGCCAAATTTAAGGCAAGGATTTGATATTTTAGTTATAACTAATTACAAGACAATTACTCTCTCTTATAAAGAATTAAAAGACAATTTGTTAAAATTATTTTATCAAGCTAATCTTCTCAAATGAAAAAGAAAAAGGTTCATTTTTTAACTAAAATTATTATTGGGCTTATTTCTGTTTATCAAAAAACCATTTCTCCGGACCATGGTTTGTTCAAAGATCTGTATCCTTGGGGGGGCGCTTGTCGTTATCGGCCAACTTGTTCAGAATATGCCCAAATGGCTTTAGTTAAATATGGATTTTTAAAGGGAAGCATAAAATCTATATGGCGAATTATTCGTTGCAATCCTTGGTCTTCAGGAGGTTGGGATGAGCCATAAAAGGGGACAGTCCCCTTTTTCCGACCTTTGCAAACCTGCATCAATAAAGGGATATCTCGCCAAAAAATCAAATTTGACACTTTTTTTACCAAAAGGGAGTTTTCTTAAAAAGGACAGTTCTTGTCTACCCACAAGCAGGAGACTTCGAATATAGGATTTAATTTATTCTTATCATTTTCTGTTTTGATTTTTTACATTTTTTATTTTCATTATGGGCCAATTATTTAATATAATTCTTTATCAGCCGCTTTTGAATCTTTTAGTGTTTTTTTATAATATTTTACCAGGGGAATCGTTGTGGTTAGCCATTATTTTAGTTACTATAATTATCAAAATTATTATTTTTCCTTTAAATCGCCTTTCTTTAAAAGGGCAAAGAGCGATGAATGAATTGCAACCGAAATTATTAGAAATTCGCAAAAAATATCCCAATAATCGAGAGAAGCAAGCAGAAGAAACAATGGCGCTTTATAAAGAGAGTAAAGTAAATCCTTGTTTTTCTTGCTTGCCTCTTTTAATTCAATTTCCTGTCATTATTGCTGTATTTCAGGTTTTTCGCGCTGGTCTCGCTTCTAATAATTTACCAGTTTATTCCTTTATTGCTAACCCCGGCACAATGAACACTATAGCTTTTGGTTTTTTGAATTTGGCTAAATCTAATGTCGTCTTTGCTGTTTTAGCCGGTTTTTTGCAGTATCTTCAGGCCAAAATGTTGCCGACAACTGCTCCGGCGACGGATGAGATAAAAAAAAATGAAGGGGCTAAAGATGAAAATATGATGACGGCAATGAACAAGCAAATGAAATTTATGATGCCCTTTCTTACCGTTTTTATGGGATTAACGCTCCCTTCAGGTTTAATGATTTATTGGATTACTTCTCTTTGTCTTACTATTATTGAACAAAAAATGATTTTACATCCAGTAAAACAAAATTCCAAACCCTAAATAAAGTATAAAATTTTAACATTTGACATATTTTTATGAATCTTTTTTCCACCCCTCAAGCTAACATTTTTTATTTTCCATTTTGGTGGTATACCCAAGGTCTTAAAAAAAAGATAATTAATTTTATAGGCAATATAAAAAGATCTGTTTATAATCTTGCCCTAAAAATAATGTTTAAATATCTTTTTCGGCCGATGTTTGGCGAGACATCTAAAGCGGGAAGAATTATTAGTTTCTTTATGCGTCTTCTTATTCTTATTTATAAATTAATTTTATTTATTTTGAATCTAGCGTGGCAGACATTTCTTCTTATTTTATGGATAGGAATATTGCCAGTAACGATTTATAGTATTATTAGAGTATTTACAATTTAATTTTTTGTTTTTTATGGATTTTATTATTTGCCCAACTTGTCAAGGAGAAGGCAGGGTTGAAGATAAAAAATGCCATGAGTGTCAGGGCCGTGGCATTTATAAATGGTTTGGTGGGCGGCTTCTTTATTGGGATCAAAATTATTTGCCTCCTTCTGTTTTTAAACAAAAATTATTCTTTTTTAAGAATATTGTTTTGAATGTTATTTTAATTCTTTTTGGCGTATTCGGGCTTATTTGCGGAATTAATTTAGTTCTTAATTATTTTTTAGATTGGCCATTTTTTATTCCTCTTCTTAAAAAAAATTTATCTCTCATTTTTCTTTTTTCTCTAATAACCGATTCATATTTTTATTACTCTTATATTTTTTTTAAAGAAATCGAGAATAAAATCCTGTTTAAATCTTTTGTCAAAAGAGATATTTATCCAACATCTTTTTCTGATGTTCAGAATTTAAGCAAAAAAATAAAATTTGATGTAAGTAAAGTCCTTTCCCGCCAATCGGAAACAGTTATTAGTTTAGCCTGTAAGGCGGTTCTAAATTTTAAACAATCTAAAATAGATCCAATTCATCTTTTGATTGGCCTTCTTGAAAATAGAGACATTCTTTCTGTTCTTGTGCGTTTAGGAATTGACCAGAATGAATTGAAAGTGAAATTAGCTGAAAGTTTAACATCTCCCGACTATTTGTCTAACAAAAAAGAAATGGTCTCTTTAAGAAATTTATTTTCTTCTTCTTTGTTTAAAAAAATAATAATTGAAAGTTGTATTATTGCTGGGCAAAAAAAACACTCTCTCATTACCCCTTTAGATATTTTTGAAGCAATGTTTTCTTTTCCAAATAAAGTAAAAGATATTTTTTATGATTTGGAAATAGGCAAAAACGAAATTGTCAACACTTCTCTTTGGATTGATATTTACAAAGAATTGGGAGAGCAAGAAAAGAGATTTTATGATTTAGCCCGCTTTAAACCAAAAAAAGGTATGGACAGGGCATATACTGCCATTGCTACTCCTTTTATTAATAGTTTTTGCCAAGACCTAACCGCTATAGGCGCCCGGGGATATCTCCCTCTTTGTCTTGATAGAGATAGGGAAATGGAAGCTATATTTCGCGCTTTTGAGAGCGGACAAAATGGAATTGTTTTGGTGGGGAATCCCGGTGTAGGGAAAACTACGATCATCAATGGTTTAGCCAGAAAAATGGTGACTGAAGATATGCCCCATTTTCTTCAAGATAAGAGATTGGTAAGTTTAAGTTTAGCTAAATTAGTTGGCGGAGCCACAGAATTAGGAGAGATAGAAGAAAGATTTAATATAATTCTTGCCGAAGCGAGAAGATCGGGTAATATTGTTTTTTTTATTAAAGATATCCATAATATGGTTGGTATCAAGGGGTTGAAGGGAGAATTAGACATTTCGGAGATTTTAGCCGAAGCCGTAAAAAATAAATTAGTTTTTCTGCTCTCCTCCTCAATTCCCGGAGAATATCAACGTTTAATCGAAAGAAGCGCTTTAGGAGAAGCTTTAGTAAAAATTCCCGTTTTAGAGCCTGAAGACAATACTATAATTCAAATTTTAGAAGCGAATATTAGCTTAACCGAAGCTCGACAAAAAGTTTATTTTTCCTATGGCGCTTTGTCTCAAGCAGTGGCTCTTTCTCGGCGTTATTTGCACGAGAAGTTTTTCCCAGAAAAAGCCATTAATCTTTTAAACGAAACAGCTGTTTTTGTTAGAACTCATCAAGGGACAGGGGCTATTGTTCAGGGGAAAGATGTGGCTCAGCTTATTTCAGAAAAAATAAATATTCCTTTAACCAAAATTACTACTAAAGAATCAGAGACATTACTTAATTTAGAAGAGAAAATACACCAACGTCTTGTTGATCAAGATATGGCAGTAAAAGCTGTGGCTTCTGCTTTGCGTCGAGCTCGAGTTGAGTTAAGAGACACAAAAAGGCCAATTGTTAATTTGTTGTTTTTGGGGCCAACTGGTGTGGGTAAAACAGAATTAGCTAAAACTGTAGCTACTATTTATTTTGGCGATGAGAATGCAATGATCCGGCTTGACATGAGTGAATATCAAACAAAGGAGAGTATAGATAGATTAATTGGCTCGCCGGACGGAGCTTTTTCTGGATATTTAACTGAAGCCATTCGGAAAAATCCGTTTACTCTTTTGTTATTAGACGAAATAGAAAAAGCCCATCCAGATATTTTAAACATATTCCTTCAGGTGATGGATGACGGCAGGTTGACTGATGCTATGGGAAGAACAATAGATTTTACTAATGTTATATTAATTGGGACATCTAATGCAGGCACAGATTTTATTACTGAAGAAATTAATAAAAATACGCCAATCGAAAGAATAGAATATATGTTGATGCGAGAAAAATTAAAAGATTATTTTCGTCCAGAATTTCTTAATCGTTTTGACAATATAATTGTTTTCAAGCCATTAGGGATGGAAGAAATTAAAGAAATAACTAAATTGATGTTAAATAGTTTAACAAAACAGATGGAGCAAAAGGGAGTTATCTTAAAAGTGGCAGATGAGGCGATAGAAGAATTAGCTGAAGCAGGTTTTGATCCAGTGTTCGGTGCTCGTCCTTTAAAACGAGCTATCCAAGAGAGAGTTAATGATGCTTTAGCTAATTATCTATTAAAAGGAGAACTTTCCCGCCGAGATGTTGCTATTTTAGAAAAAGGCGGTAAAATAAAAATTATAAAAGCTGAAAAATAAATTTGGAATATAAAATATAGAATTTAATTTATTTTTATTATTTTAATTTTTTTATTATGTTATTTGCGGTAATAAAAACAGGAGGGAAACAATATTTTGTTAAAGAGGGAGATGTTATTGAAATTGAAAAAATTCCCCAAGGAGTTGGGGAAAAGGTTGAGTTTAGCGATGTTTTGGCTGTTTTTGGCGATAAATTTTTGTTAGGCAAACCAAAAGTAGAAGAAGCTAGTGTTAAAGGAGAGGTTCTCGCCCAGTTTAAAACAAAAAAAGTGGTAAGCATAAAATTTAAATCAAAAACTCGTTATCGGAAAAAAACAGGCGCTCGGCAAGAAAAGACAAAAGTTAAAATTAACAAAATAGAGATAAAAGAATAAAAAAACTTGACAAATTTTATTAAAAAGTTATAATGTTATTACAATTTTAAATATTTTGTTTATTATTAAATTATGGGAAGATTTGACTCATTTAGAAACAATTATTATAGAAGAGAGATGTTTATAAATAAAGAAAAGTTTGAAAAGAATAAAAAGACCTTAAAAGAAAAAGAGGCTGATTTTTATAAAGAATATCCCAAATGTAGAATTAATAAGATATGGGAAGCGTCTACCATAGGAGCGATTGAAAATTTAGAAAAACGGATTGATTAAATTAATAATATTATTTTTTTATGTCTAAGGCATTGGATACCCTGTCCCAACTTATAAGCAATGCTCCACTATCTTTAGATGACCAGAATAATTTATTGATTTTTTTGCCCATTTTACCGGAGGAGTTAGTTAAAGATCTAGTGAAGTTATTTCAAGAAAAACCCAAATTAATAATCGAGTTTAATGAAAATTTTAAGGCAAAATTAAACATTCTTCTTGACGGTCGGGATCAATTTGAAAAACTTATGGAACATGAAGAAAAATTATTAGAAGAGGAAGAAGAAGAATTAAAAAAAGAGGGAGCGATAGAAGAAGACGATGAATTTTAATAGTTTGTTTTTTAAAAAAATAAAGATTAAAATTAAAATTTTTTTTTGAACTAAAAAAATTTTTGACTTTTTATTATGCCTATTCGCCACGCAGCGGTTAAATCATTGCGTCAAACAAAAAAAAGGACAGAATATAATAAAAAAATAAAAAAAAATTTGGGCTATTTAGAGCGCCAATTTTTAAAATTAGTTAAAGATAATTCTAAAAGAAAAGAAGCGGAAGAAACATATAAAAAATTACAAATCGCCTTAGATAAAGCTGCAAAAAGAGGAATAATTAAGCCCAATAAAAGAGATAGAAAGAAATCTCGTTTATCGGCGATTTTAAATAAGATGGCTAATCAGAATATCCAAAAGTAATTCAGGATTTGTTTTCGTAGTTTTGCGTTTGAGGTCTATCAGCAAAAATTCGTGATGGACCTTTTTTAATTGTTTTAAATTATAGCGAAAAGAACAATTTATCATTTTGGAAAGATAATAGGGATGCAATTTTAATTGGCGGGATAGAAGAGAGCGATTTTGCGTTTTTTCTAACCCCTTTTTGACCCTGAAAATAACTTGGAATTGACGAGACAAAGTGAAGATTAATTTATCAATGGATTCGCCTTGTTGTAAAAGATGAGTAATAATATAAAGGGCTTGTTTCTTTTGCCCCATTTCTATGGCGCTAAAAAGAGAAAATATCTCATCGTTAATTAATCCGTTAGAGTAAAAATTAGATATATCTTCTTCTGATATGTATTTTTTATTTTTAAATAACGCCCAAGATATTATTTCGTTTGTTTGATTATGGGCTTGCCAAAGATTTTTTGTATGTTGGCTTATTAGATTTAAAGCAATAGGATTAATGGTTATATTATTTTTTCTAAGCTCTTCTTCAATAAATTTTTTTATCTCTTGCTCTTTTAATAAATCAAATTTTTGACAAGTGGCTTTTTTAAGCAGAAGAAGATATAATTTTTTAGCCGCAGCATTTAGCGCCTTAGGGGAGATTTCTTTCTCATAGATAATTAAAATATTTTGATTATCTTCTTTAATAAATTGCGATAAATCAAAATAAAAATCGGGATTTATGCTATTTTCAAAAAGTCCCTTTAAAACAATTAGTCGTTTTTTGTCTACTTGCTTGCCAAATCCTTGAGTAAAAAGAATAGAATGTAAATGATTTCTATCTAATTCTTTTGCTTCATAGGTTTCTAAATTTATATTTTTAATTGATTTTTTTTCTAAAAATTTTTTTTTAATTTCTTGTAATTTTTTTTGAGAACGGAAGGTATCCGCTCCGTAGAGAAAAATAACCATAATAAAAAGTCAAAATTTTTCTATAGTAATTTTTTTTGTTTTTTGACAAGTAAGGATTCGTCTATTTTCGGAATTAAGCTTTTGAAACCAAGTTTTTCAAAATATTCTTTAATATAGGAGATGTCAGGCATAGTAAGAACACAATCTTTTAAATTTATAGAGATTTCCGAATTTCTTTTTAAAATAGATAATTTTTTAGCCAAACAAGCTTCGGAGTAATGAGATAAAAGATTTTCTCCTAATGTTTTTTTAATTTGCCAAGAAGTGGGAGGCAATTTAAGGTGCTCGTAAATATTTTCCAATGTACCAAATTTTTTTAACAACTCTTTGGCTGTTTTATCGCCAATCCCCGGAACGCCGGGGATATTATCAGAAGGATCTCCTCTCAACGCTTTATAATCAACAAGCTGTTGAGGGGAAAGTTCAAAACGTTTTTTAATTTCTTCTTCTTTATAAATTTGGATTTTTTTAATTCCTTGCCGTAAAAAATAAACACAAGTTTCAGTATCAATCAATTGAAAAACATCCATATCTCCGCTGACGATTATTTTAAAAAAAGAAGGAGCACTTTCTTTTAATTGAGCGATAAAATCATCGGCTTCAAGACCTTCTTTTTCGTAAATTTTTATGTTTAAATTTTTTAATAATTCTTTTGCCCGGGGAATTTGATCATAAAATTCTTGAGGTTGGGGGATACGCGTAGCTTTATATTCTTTAAATAATTTATGGCGAAAGGTTGGCGCAGCAGTGTCAAAAGCGCAAGCTAAATAATCTGGCTGATATTCGCGTAGCAATTTTAGAAGGACGACCGTAAAACCATAAAGAGCATTAATTGGTTTATGGTTGGTGTCAGTTAATTTTGGCAAGGCGTGCCATGCTCGATGAAGAACTGCTGAGCTGTCAATAATGATAAAATTAGGAGCGGGTTTTAAAAATTGGCGATTGGAAATAGGCATAAATAAAATTAATTGCGTTGTTAAGACGTTGATACTTTGTTTTTCGAGTTCTAAAATTTCGAGAGTTAAGAAAGGCCCGAGCGGGAATTGCACCCGCGTATATCGATTTTGCAGATCGACGCCTTACTACTTGGCTATCGGGCCTAATATTTATAGTGGTAAAATAAAAAAACGGGTCTGGGAGGAATCGAACCCCCGACAATGGATTTGGAGTCCATTATTATGCCACTTAACCACAGACCCGGATAAATTATTTTGTTTCTTTATGCAGAGTGTGTTTTTTACACCATTTACAGAATTTTTTAAGCTCCAATCTTTTTTTTATTGTTTTTTTGTTTTTAGCAGTGTGATAATTGATGTGATGGCACTCGCTGCACTCTAATTTTACTAAATTTTCTTGAGACATAACAAAAATTAAAATTCAAAAATTTTGATTTTTTAAAAGAGCCTAGGAGAGGATTTGAACCCCCAACCTATGGTTTACAAAACCATTGCTCTACCGTTGAGCTACCTAGGCGAATATGGGTGTGGAGGGATTCGAACCCCCAGGGCCAAAAAGGCAGCGGTTTTACAGACCGTTCCCGCCCCTTACGGGACTACACACCCCAAAAAGCCGAGAGCGGGAATCGAACCCGCGATCTTCCGCTTACCATGCGGATGCTCTACCGACTGAGCTATCTCGGCTCGGCACGGTTAAAATTTTATTAGATAGATCTTTTTATCAAAATTTTTATAATTTACATTAGTATATCTTTAATTTTGAAAAAAGTCAATTATTTTTTTGACGAATTTATCAATTAAAGTATAATAGAGATAAGATGAAAAATATTTTAAAGCAATCAAAAATTAAAGACGAAGAAAAAGATAAATTTTTTCTTACTAATTGGCAGGAGAAAAATCAGCCGCTTATTCAAACATTTAAATTTATTACTAGTGAATATCCTCAAAGCCGAATTTATTTAGTTGGTGGAGCAGTCAGAGATTTTATTTTAAACCGTCCGACTAATGACCTTGATTTTATTATTAGCGGAATTGAGATTGAGGATTTAGAGAAAATTTTAGAAAAATTCGGTAAAGTTAATTTAGTAGGTAAAAATTTTAGCGTTTTTAAATTTGCTCCTCAAGGGTTAGAAGGAAATAGTCCTGTTGATATAGCTTTACCCCGTAAAGAATACGCTTTGGGCACCGGTGCTTATAGGGATTTTGCCGTAGAAGGAGACCCTTATCTCCCTATTGAAGAAGATTTGGGAAGAAGAGATTTTACTATTAATGCTATTGCTTTCCCTATTAAATTTGAAAAAAAGAGGGCTGGTTTAAAAAAGGACTTTTTAAAAGATTTAATAGATCCATTTAAAGGGAAAGATGATATTAAAAATAAAATTATTAAAGCGGTAGGCAACCCCCAAAAAAGATTCAAAGAGGATTATTCTCGAATGCTTAGAGCAATTCGTCTTGCCTGTCAACTTAATTTTGAAATAGAAATAAATACTTTCGAAGCGATAAAAAAACAAATAAAGCATCTTAGCGATATAAGGAGAGAAGCGGTTTTGGAAAAAAATAACTCTTTAGCCACTCCTTCAATTATTGAAGAACGCATTGTTCCTTGGGAAATCATTGGCCAAGAATTTTTGAAAAGTTTTATAGCTAATCCTTTAAGGGCTTTTGATTTATATGGGGAGAGCGGCGCTTTTAAAGAAATAATGCCGGAAATCTTAAAAATGAAAGGATGCCCTCAGCCGGATAATTGGCATTCCGAAGGAGATGTTTGGATTCATACACGTCTTTGTCTTTTTAATCTTAATTCTTCCGCTTTTAAGAAGCAATTTAAAGATCCCTCTCTAAGCCCAGAATTAATTTTAGCTGTTCTTCTGCATGATATTGGCAAACCCTATACTATTCAAACTCCTCCTTTAACCGATAGAATTCGTTTTAATGAACATGATACGGAAGGAGGAAAGATAGCCGAGAAAATTTTAAATAGGCTTAAGCTTTATGGTTTTCCTAACTTATCTTTTGAACCCAAGAAAGTAGTTTGGTTAATTTCTCATCATATGCTTTTAGTCCAAGGGGATATTTCAAAGATGAGGCAGAGAACGATTGAAAAATATTTTTTTAATTCTTATTACTCAGGAACGGATTTGCTAAAACTTTCTTTTATTGACATCCTTTCCACTGTCCCGCAAAAAGGAAAACAAAATTTTTCCGATTTTTATGAAATGCTTCAAAGAATTAAGGGCCTTCAATCTTTGAGCCGAAACAAAAAAGAATTGCCCTCCTTACTTATTTCCGGAGATGAAATTATGAAAAAATACAACTTGCCTTCTGGGCCTAAAATAGGTCAATTAAAAGAATTGGTTCGCGAAGCTCAACTTAGAGGCGAAATTAAAACAAAGAATGACGCCTATAAATTACTTGACAAAAAGAGCAAAAAAGATAATATTAAAAAATAAATTAAATAATTTCTTTACATTTTAATAAAAAAAAGGAGGTTAAAATGAAAAAAAAGTATTGGACGCAGGAGGAAAAGAAAATCCTGCAAGGCTTAGTAGATAAAATTATCCAAGAAGAAGGGCCGGTAAAAATTTCGGAGCTAGTAGCTAAAATTCAAAGTCAAGAACAGTTTAAGGATAGAAGCTCTTTTTCTGTAGAAAAAGCTTTAAAGAGGTACACAAATTGGCTAGATATTTTTGAAAAAGAGAAAAAAAACAGAACTGCGAAAGAGGCTGAAACGTTGCGAATATTGCAACTGGAAAAAGAATTGATTAGAGCAAAAACAGAGCAGAAACAAACTGAAAAAAGGTACAAGACTCTTTTAAAGGAGTCGGCCTTTGAAGAATTGATCAAAAAGCAAATTCAGAATATAGCTGCCTTATCTCCAGTAAAAACAGAAGTAGTAAGTCTCCGGAGCATAAAAAAAATTCATGAATCGGCAGTCTTACCAATTTCGGATATTCATTTCGCCGAAAAGGTGAGTGCCGAGGAAACCCAGGGCTTAGGAGGATACGGAGTGGGCATAGCTCTGGATAGACTCCAGACCATCCAGGATAGGGTGATAGATATTAGCTATCGTATTCTGTCTGAAGCTTATATTTTCGATGAATTATGGGTACTTGGTTTGGGAGACTGGGTAAGCGGGTACATCCACCCGGATTTGTTCCGCACGGCTGAATTGCCGATAGTGGAACAAAGTTATGTGTTAGCACTTGTTTTAGCGCAAATGATACAGTCATTTGCGCAAGTATTTCCTGTGGTGCACGTTCGCGTCCTCTCGGGGAATCACCCACGGTTGCAGAAAGAAGTTTATTCAAAAGAAAAGTGGGTCGGCTGGGACTACGTAACCGGTCTGTTCCTGAAAACCCTACTCCAAAACCAAAAAAACGTGGAAGTAATCCCTCTAAAATCCTTCATTGATTTCGTCAACATTAAAGGGTATAATTTTGCTCTATTACATGGAGACGAAATAAAAATGGGAGGGGTGATGCCATATTATGGCATCACCAGAGCTATGTACAGACTGGAATCCATTGAGGGGGCTAAATTTAGATCAGAATTAAGAAAAATCCAGAATGGGAAACAAGCGAAAAGCGAAATTTCAGCGGAAGAAATTTTTAAGTCTGCCAAATATTTGGCGGATTATACAGTAATGGGGCATTTTCATGAGTCTTCTACCCTGCTTTCAGAGAATATTATCATTAATGGGAGTGTTATTGGCCCTAATGAATATTCGCTGGGGAAAGGGCTGGGTGGGCCCCCTATGCAGTTGTTTTTTGGAGTCCATCCAGAAAAAGGGAAGACATGGCAATTCACTTTGAAATTGGACAGGCCAGTTAAAAGTAGATTTCAGATTCCCTCTGAACTCGATTTGGATTTATAAAGAAAATAGGGGCGGAAAAATCGCCCCTTATTTTTTTATTATAATTTAATATTAGATAAACTATGCTATTAAATAAAAAACAATTTGTTTGGGTTTTAACTATAATTTCAGTAATTATAATTTTTGTTATTTGGCTTTTTTATCTTAAAGACATTGTTTTCGCTCCACGAGAAACATCGTCTAATTTAAATATAATGGGCTCAGAATTTAAAAAATGGTTAGATGAAACTAAAAAAACACAAAAGCAATTAGAAAGTGAACTTAAAAAAACATTGGATTTGTCTTTAATCTCCTCTCCAACTTCTACGGCTATAGACATATTAAAAGAAAAAATTATTGAAGAATCAAAAAGCATTGAAAATTAAAAAAAAATTGTTATTATTATAATATGGCAATTCAAAACAAAAAAAATCAATCACTAAAATTAACGCCTTTAAGAGAAGAAGTGGAATCTTCTTATCTTGATTATGCCATGAGCGTAATTATTTCTCGAGCTTTACCTGATGTTAGAGATGGATTAAAGCCGGTCCACCGCCGTATTCTTTATGCGATGTATAAAATGGGATTAAACCATAAAGCGAAATATAAAAAATCATCTAATGTTATTGGCCAAACATTAGGAAAATTTCACCCTCATGGAGATACGGCTATTTATGATGCCCTATGTCGCATGACTCAAGATTTTAGTTTGCGTTATCCTCTAATTGACGGCCAGGGCAACTTTGGATCAAATGAGGACGCGCCAGCTGCGCATAGATATACAGAATGTCGTTTGTCGCCTATCGCCTCAGAAATGCTTTCAGATTTAGAAAAAAATGTTATTCCTTTCGGCCCAAATTATGATGGAACAACTAAAGAACCTCTTCTCCTGCCAGCAAAACTTCCTAATCTTTTAGTTAACGGATCAATGGGCATTGCCGTAGGCATGGCTACCAATATTCCCACTCATAATTTAAACGAAGTTTGTTCAGCTCTTTCTTATTTATTAGATCATCCGGAAGCAGAAGTAAACGACCTTCTTAATTTTATTCCCGGGCCAGATTTTCCTACGGGCGGGATTATTTTTAATCAAAAAGATATAAAAGAGGCCTATGAGCATGGTAAAGGAGGCATTACCGTAAGAGCTAAAACAGAAATTATAGAAACTCATTCTGGGCATTCTCAAATTGAAATTAAAGAACTGCCTTGGCAAGTTAGTAAGAGTGAGCTTTTTTCAAAAATTGCTGAGCTTATCCGCGATAAAAAAATTGAAGGAATAAAAAATGCCCGAGATGAATCAGCAAGGGGGACATTAAAAATAGTTATTGAAATAAAAAAGGGATTTTCTCCTTCTCGCATTTTAAATTATTTATTTAAAACAACTTCTCTTGAAACAAAATTTTATTTTAATATGGTGGCTTTGGGTGATGGTATTCAGCCAAAGCTTTTTAATCTAAAAGAAATTTTAGAAGAATATTTAAAGCATCGGCAATTAGTTATTAAACGGCGTTATGAATTTGATTTAGAAAAAACAAAAGAGAGAATACATATTTTAGAAGGATTCATTAAGGCAATAATTAATATTGATGAGGTGGTAAAAATAATAAAAAATTCACAAGATTCTAAAATAGCTGAAGAAAAATTAAGGAAAAGATTTAATTTTTCTTTAATTCAAGCGCAAGCCATTTTAGAGATGAAGCTTCGGCAGTTAGTTAATTTAGAAAAAGACAATTTAACGAAGGAATTGGAGGAGAAGAAAAAATTAAAAGAAGAAATAGAAAAAATTTTGTCTAATGAACAAGAAATAAAAGAAATAATAAAAAAAGAATTGAAAGAACTTAAAGAAAAATACGGCGATCCTCGCCGCACAGAAATTATTAAAGCAGGATTGAAAGAAATAAAAGAAGAAGATATTGTCGGAGATGATCCGGTAATTATTATCACCACTCAAGATGGTTATATTAAAAGAATGCCGCCAGAAAGTTTTCATTATCAAAAAAGAGGAGGCAAAGGGATTAGCGGTTTATCTATGGGGGAAGAGGATAAAGTAGAGCATTTAATTTTTACCACTTTGGATAGTTATTTATTATGTTTTACTAATACGGGAAAAGTCTACCAAATGAGAGTTTGTAATGTGCCGGAAGCGAAGAGAGCTTCCAAGGGGCGGGCAATAGTTAATTTCTTAGAAATTTCCCCACAGGAAAAAATATCAGCTATTTGCGCTTTTAATTCTAAAGAAATAGAAAATAGGGTATTGATTATGGCTACAGCCAAAGGTTTTGTAAAAAAAATTTCCTTTGCTGCTTTTAAAAATATCAGAAGTTCAGGCATAATCGCTATAAAACTTGAAAAAAATGATTATTTAAAATGGGTTAAACCAGTTGTTTCGGGTAATGAAGTTATTTTGACCTCTTCCTTGGGGAAAACAATCCGTTTCAAAGAAAAAGAGTTACGTTCTATGGGAAGAAACTCTCGCGGCATTAAAGGAATAAAAATTTCAGAGAACGCAGAGGTGGTTGGTCTTGATATTATTGATGATAAAAAAAATATGCTTTTGGTAATCAGCCAAAATGGATATGGTAAAATGACCTTGCTCTCTCGATATCGAGCGCAAAGAAGGGGGGGAAGGGGAATTAGTACAGCTAAAATTAGTCAAAAAACAGGACCATTAATTGGAGCTATAACTATTCCTAAAGAATTAGAAAATTTTATTAAAGGGGATCTTCTGATAATATCTGAATTAGGGCAAGTTATCAGAGTGAATCTTAAAAATATTCCCACAATGAATCGGCAAACCCAAGGAGTACGGCTTATTAGATTAAATTCAGGGGATAAGGTGGCTTCAATCACTTTAGTCTAATTAGAATTTAGAATTTTAATTTTTATTTTTTTATTATGGATTTAGTTGACCAATTAATACAATCTAATTATTTAAAGACACCGTCAATTATTAAAGCTTTTCGAAAAATTAAACGCGAGGATTTTGTTCCGCCTTCAGCTAAAAAAAAAGCAGAAGTTAACGAACCTCTTTCTATTGGTTATGGGCAAACGATTTCTCAGCCATTAACCGTGGCTTTTATGTTAGAGTTGTTAGAACCAAAAGAAGGGGATAAAGTTTTAGATATTGGTTCCGGCTCGGGCTGGGTAAGCGCCTTATTAGCAGAAATTGTTGGTAAAACAGGCAAGGTTTTTGCTATAGAAAGGATTCCGGAATTGAAAGAATTTGGAGAAAGCAATGCCTCAAAATATGGTTTTATTAACAATGGCAGGATAGAATTCATTTTAGGCGACGGAATTAAAGGGTTGCCGGAATTTGCTCCTTTTAATTGTATTTATGTAGGAGCAGCAGCGGCTAAAGTTCCTTTAGCTTTAAGCGAGCAATTAGCTATAAAAGGCAAAATGGTTATTCCCTTGGGCATTGAAAATCAAGAAATTGCTTTAATAAGGAAAATTAGTCAAAATTATTTTCTTAAAAAAAGTTTTCCCGGCTTTATTTTTGTCCCTTTAGTTAATGAAAATAAAAAATAGAATGAAAGAAAAAGCAAAATTTTATTTTACTTTTATTCTGATTTTTTTATTATTGCCGATTAATTTATTTATAACAAAAAAACCGGTTGTTTTGGCTGAAAAAGAGAATTTTACCGATGATAGTTTGCTTATTAGGCTAAAAAGTTCGTCTAAAATTTATGAAGTCCCTGCTTACGGCGAAGTAGAAGAAAGGGAAAAACTTATTAGCCAAATGCCGGAAGTCGACTGGGTTGAACCTAATTATCTTTTTCATATTGAATCAATTTATACCCCACAAGATCCTTTTTATTCTGAACAATGGTATTTAGAAAAAATAGATGCTGCTACTGCTTGGGAAGTAGGAGGTTTTGGTTTAAACGAGATTGCAGTAGCTGTTTTAGATACTGGTGTAGACATTAACCATCCAGATTTAAAAGCAAATATTTGGCATAATCAAGAAGAAAAAAAAGATGGTTTAGATAATGACGGCAACGGCTATATTGATGATATAGATGGATGGGATTTTTTAAGTGAAAGTCCTGATCCCCGGCCGAAACTTAATGAAGGATACAATAAAACAGCTGTCCATCATGGAACTTTAATTGCAGGGATTATTGCCGCTGAAAGTAATAATAATGAAGGAATTATTGGGCTTTCCCCCAAAATTAAAATTATGGCTTTAAGGGCTTTAGATAGTCAGGGGAATGGTAAAGTGGGAGATGTTATTCGAGCTTTATATTATGCTTTAGAGAAAGGAGCGAAGATTATTAATTTAAGTTTTGTCGGTCCGAATAAAAGTCGTTTTTTAGAAGAAGCGCTGGAAGAGGCCTATAAACAAGGAGTGATTATTGTAGCTGCTTCAGGGAACGAGAGAAGCGATGCTTCTTCTTATAATCTTAATTTAAATCCTGTCTATCCAATTTGTTATGATGTGGGAAAAGATGCAAATTTTATTATAGGAGTGGGAGCGACTGATAGATGGGATAAACGGGCGGATTTTTCTAATTATGGTTATAATGGAGTTGATATTTCTGCTCCGGGAACAGGATTTTTTGGTACTTTATTTTATGATGGGGGCAATTCAGAATTTCAATCTTATTATGGAGGATATTGGTCAGGCACATCTTTAGCTACGCCATTAGTTGCTTCAGCAGCTGCTTTAGTTCTTTCACAGAATCCTTTGCTAAAGCCAGAAGAGGTAATAAATATTCTTTTAGAATCAACAGATAATATTGATATTTTAAATCCAAATTTTGCTGGTCAATTAGGGAAAGGGCGATTAAATGCGGGGAAAGCCATTGTTTATACGCGTACGGTTATTAAAGAGAAAGAATCTTCTTTTTATTTAGTTACTGGCGCTGGACAAGGAGGGGGTCCGCATGTCAGAGTTTTTGATTTGTCTACCAAAGAACCGATTAGCAGTTTTTTCGCTTATGATAAAAATTTCAAGGGAGGGGTTGACGTAGCAGTGGGAGATGTTAATGGCGATGGAGAAGAAGAAATTATTACTGCTGCGGGCAAGGGAGGTGGTCCCCATATTCGAGTTTTTGATATTTATGGGAATGCCCATCCTCACTTTTTTGTTGATATAAAAAATTTTTGGGGAGGATTAAATATAGCTAGTGGAGATGTAGATGGCGATGGATTAGATGAAATTATTGTGGGATTAGGTCCAAACGGACCTCCTTATGTTTTTGTTTATGATTGTTTGGGGAAAGAAAAAAGAAAATTTCTCGCTTACGATAAAAATTTCAAGGGAGGAGTTAACGTAACGGTAGGAGATGTTAATGGCGATGGATTAGATGAAATTATCACCGGCGCTGGAGAAGGAGGAGGTCCACATGTTAGAGTTTTTAATGGAGAAGGAAATCTTCTTTTTCATTTTTTTGCCTTTAATAAAGAATTTAAAGGAGGAATTAATGTTTCTAGCGCCAATGTTTTTGGTGATGGAAAAGACGAAATTATTGTAAGCATTAGTAAAAACGCTTCTCCTTATGTGCGAGTTTTTGACAGCGAGTTTTTAACTCTTGGTCTTCAATTTTTAGCTTATTTGCCTGATTTTTATGGAGGAGTAGAAATAGCTAGCCGTGATTTTAATAGTGATGGTCAAGCGGAAATAATCACCGGGCCAAGAAAAGGAATGGAACCTAGAGTTCGGCTTTTTAATATTCAGGGAAATCCTATATCAGAAATAGTTGTTTACGATAAAAATTTCAAGGGAGGGGTTTATACGGCTATTTTAAAAAAGAAAACTCCTTAATGGCGCTATCGTCTAATGGTTAGGACATCAGATTTTCAATCTGACAATCCGGGTTCGATTCCCGGTAGCGCTATTCTATTTTTAGAATTTATATCTTTTTATGTTATCAGAAATTAGAAAAGATTATTTTTTGCCGAATTATGTCATTATTACACCGGGGAGGAAAAAAAGGCCTCGCTTGATGAAGATTGAGAATAATTCCCAAGAACAAAAAAAATGTCCTTTTTGCGTTGATGGAATTGAAAAAAATCTAATTGTTAAATCTTACGGGCCTAAAAAAAATTGGAAAGTAATGGTTATTAAAAACAAATTTCCGGCAGTTGAGCTTAATAATCCCCGGGCTTATGGCGAGCACGAGGTTATTATTGAAACCCCTGAGCACGGAAAAGAACTTTCAGAATTGTCTTTAAGGCAAATTGAATTGCTTTTTAGTGTTTGGCAAGAACGCACTAAAACGCTTTCTAAAATTAAAGATATAGAATATATTTTGATTTTTAAAAATCAGGGCGGGAAAGCAGGCGCTTCTATCGCTCATAGCCATATGCAAATTTTTGCTACTAATATTTTACCGCCGGATATTCTTGAAGAATCAAATTTGTCTCATAAATTTTTGAAAGAGCAAGGAGTTTGTCCATATTGTCAAATTTTGCGTCAAGAGGAAAAAAGCCAAAGAAAAATTGCTTCAGATAAATATACAGTTGCCTTTGCTCCCTATGCCTCAAAATATCATTATGAAGCTTGGATTTTTCCGCGACGGCATATTGATAATGTTTTATATCTTAAAAAAACAGAAATAAATTCAATGGCTAAAATTTTGAAGAATATTTTAAAAAAAGTTTTTAGATTAGGATTTTCTTATAATTTTTTTCTTCATCAGTTAATTAGAGACACTAATCAACATTTTTATATTAAAATACAACCGCGAGAAGCAGTTTGGGGAGGAGTAGAATTAGGGTCAGGAATAGTCATAAATTCTGTAGCTCCGGAAAAAGCGGCTGCTTACTATCGAAAGTAAAAAGGGGACAGTCCCCTTTTCCCGACCGCCGCAAACCCGCATCAATAAAGGGTTATCTTCTCAAAAAATCAAATTTGACACTTTTTTTACCAAAAGAGAGATTTTTTAAAAAGGGACAGTTTTTGTCTACCAACAGGCAGGCAACAAGTATGATTTTGAATAGAATATAGAACTTAGAATATAAAATTTAATTTATTTTTATTATTTTACATTTTGATTTTTACGTTTTGACTTTTTATTATGCCTTTAGAAAAATTTTTAAAAGTTCCTCCAAAAATTCTTAATCTTGAAGGGGAAGAGGTTAATTATTCTTTGGAAACAATTAGTCCTCATCCTCATCTTAAAAAAAATCGACCCAAAAAAGTTCCTCGAATTTCTTCTCCAAAAGAAGAAAAGGGGGAATGGATGACAGAGGGTTCTTCTGGACAATTAATTGTGGATATTTATGAAAAAGAAGATAATTTAATTATTCTCTCTACTATTGCTGGGATAAAGCCGGAAGATATTGATATTACTGTAGAACCCGATCTAATTATTATTAGAGGAGAAAGAAAAAAGCAAATTCCTAAAGATTCAATTTGCCATATTCAAGAGTGTTTTTGGGGAAAGTTTTCTCGTACTTTAGTTTTGCCTTCTCCGGTTAAACCAGATAAAGTTGAAGCTGATTTAAAAAATGGAGTTTTAACTATTATTTTACCTAAAGCAGGAGAACTATCGCGAGGAGTTAAAGTCGAAGAATAAATTTTTATGAGGAGAAAAATAAAGATTTGTGTTTTATTAATAATTATTATTTGTTTTATTATTTGGCCGACGGCATTTTGGCTATATTATAAAAATCGCGTTTTCCCCGGGGTTTATTTGGGGTCAATTTCTTTAGCTAACATAAAAAAAGAAAATATCCCAGAAAAAATTAATAAAATTTTTTCTGAATTTAGCCAAAATGATTTTGTTTTTAAAACAGAAACAGCCAAAGAAACAAGAACAATAAATTTGCCATTTTTTCTTACTTCTTCTCTTGATCCAAGTTTAAGCCGCCCTCTTTTTTCTTTTGATTTAAAGGCAACAGTGGAGAAGGTGTATAAAGCTGGTCGTAGTGAAAAATTTTGGGCAAATTATAAAACTTCATTTACTCGATTCAAAAAAATAGATAAAATAGAGCCGGTTTTTTTCTTGGATTACGGGTTAGAAGAAGAATTAAAATATCGTTTTTCCGATTTAGAAACGCCACCTCAAGAAGCAGCTTTCTCTTATGAAAACGGGCAAATTAAGATAATCCCCGAATCTGTAGGTTTTGTCTTAAATTATAAAGAAGCTGTTCAGGACTTCGAAAATAATATTAAAAAATTAAAAAACGAATTAGTTGAAATTAAAAATCAAACAATTGTTCCTATAATAAAAAAAGAAGAAGCTGAAGAGTTGGCAGAAGAGATATCTTCTTTAATCTCTGCTCGGCCGAATTTTTTTATAAAAATCGAAGAAAATAATTATGAATTAAATTTAGAAGAGTGGTTAAAATGGATAGAATTTTACAAAGAAGACGAAGAGATAAAATTGCGTTTGAACAAAGAAAAAGTGATTTCTTTTCTAGGAAAAATAGCCGAACAAGTTAATCAAGCACCATCTAACGCTCGTTTTGTCGTTGATAACGGGAGAGTAGTAGAATTTAAATTAGCGCAAAAAGGGAAAGAGATTGATTTAGAAAAAGCATATTTTTTATTAAATGAAGATATTTTTGATTCTTCACGGGAATTTTGCCAAATAGATTTAAAAGAAGTTCCTCCCTCTTATAATATTAGTGATATTAATAATTTGGGGATTAAAGAGCTTGTGGCAAGAGGAGAATCAAATTTCGCCGGCAGTCCCATAAATAGACGACATAATATAAAAGTTGGAGCGGAAAAAATTCAAGGCATTTTGATTGCTCCTGACGAAGAATTTTCTTTAGTAGAAGCCATAGGAGAGGTTTCTGATAAGGCAGGTTTTTTACCAGAATTAGTTATCAAGGGAGACAGGACTGTTCCTGAATTTGGCGGTGGGCTTTGCCAACTAGGAACAACTGCTTTTCGCTTAGCCTTAAACGCCGGGCTTCCTATCACCGAAAGAGTTCCGCATTCTTATCGTGTAGTTTATTATGAACCAGCGGGTATGGATGCCACTATTTATCAACCCCATCCAGATTTGCGATTTATCAATGATACGGATTCTTTTTTGCTCCTGCAAACAAAAATAGAAGGGGATAATCTTATCTTTGAATTTTACGGCACTTCGGATGGGAGAAAGGTAATAATAACC